>JAIRNQ010000068.1 GCA_031257955.1 Deltaproteobacteria bacterium
CCATCCAGTACCTGAACTGGCTCAAAAACGCCCTCCGCCTTGATTTTGGCCGCTCTTTTCAAACCAAACGCCCGGTCTCCGAGGAGATAGCCCAAAGGTTTCCGGCTACCCTAAAACTGGCCTTGGCCGCGACGATTCTTTCGATCCTCTACTCCGTCCCCATCGCCCTCCTGGCCGCCCTCAGAAAGGATCGTCCCATAGATCACCTAATCAGGGTGGGCTCGGCGGCCGGTGCGGTCATCCCCGACTTCTGGCTGGGCCTGACCCTCCTCTATTTTTTCGGCGTCTGGCTAAAGCTGGTCCCGGTCATTTCCGGAAGCAAGCTCCAAAACATATTCTTGCCGGCTTTTACCCTAAGCCTGACCTACGGCGCCACCTATATTCGCGTCCTGCGGGGAAACCTCATCGAGGTGGCATCCAGCGCCTACGTCAAGGCGGCCAGGGCCAGGGGGCTAAGCCAAGCCTCCGCCTTGGCCCGCCATGGCCTCAGAAACGCCACCTTGCCGATGGTAACCTTGGTCGGCATCAATTTTGGGCGCCTGTTGGGAGGGCAAATCGCCTGCGAGACCATCTTCTCCTGGAACGGCATAGGCAAATTCGCCTTCGAGAGCATCCAGGCCAAAGATTTGCCGGTCATTCAAGCCTACTTGGTAGTTGTGGCCCTGACCTACATCGTCATTAACCTGGCTTTGGATCTACTTTACATGTTCATAGATCCCAAAATTAAGCTAGGTTTGGAGCCCGCTTGAGGTCGTCCCCAGATCTTACTTAAAGGTGTTTTTAGGTCGTTTCTAACGATGGCCGTTTACCTCAAAAATCCGAAGGCCTACCTGGGCCGGGAGTCGCCGTGATTAAGGTTTTGCTAAGAAGGTTCATTAGGAGAAAATCGGCCGTCATCGGGCTGGCCCTTATCACGCTGATCCTGGCCGCCGGCCTTATGGCCCAGCGGCTGGCACCCCATGACCCCTACGCCGTCAACGTGGTAGCTAAGCTTAAAGGGCCCTCCATGGAATATCCCCTGGGAACCGACCAACTGGGCCGTTGCGTCTTCTCTAGGCTTCTCTACGGAGCCAGAACCTGCCTGGGTACCGGGCTTTTGGTTACGCTCATTATCACCCTAATAGGCGTCCCCATAGGCATCGTCGCGGGCTATGCGGGTGGGGCGTTCGATAATTTAGCCATGCGGGCCGTGGACATCGCCACCACTTTTCCTTCCTCAATGCTGGCTCTGGCTTTGGTGGGGATTTTCGGCCCAAGCCTTCATCTCTTAATTCTGGTTTTCATTGGCTTGTGGTGGGCACCCTTCGCTCGCTTGGTCAGGAGCATGGTCATTAAGGTTAAGGAGAAAGAGTTCGTTCTGGCGGCGGAAAGCGGAGGAAGTTCGAGGCTTTCCATCATCGTCCGGCACATCGCCCCCAACGTCCTCTCGCCGGTCATCGTTTACGCCACCTTGCGGGTAGCCGCCGTCATCGCCCACGTGGCCGGCTTCTCCTTTCTGGGCCTGGGTTCCCAGCCGCCAACCGCCGACTGGGGAGTGATGCTTAGCGATGCCAGGCAGTTTCTGACCTCGGCCCCCATGTTGCTGATCTGGCCTGGCTTGGCCATTATGCTAAGCGTTTTGTCCTTCAACATGTTTGGCGAGGGCCTGAGCGAGGCCTTGACTCCCGACCCCTCCGAGATGGCCAAGGTCAAGGAGGACACCCCCCTCCCGTCCCGGGCCATGGCCTCCTGTCCCGAAGGGGCCAAGGCCGAAAGGCCCCACCCCGAAGGGGTCGGGGCCGAAGCTCCCCTGGCGGCGCCACCCAGGCCCCCGGCGGAGCCGGGGCAGCCCGCCGAGGCCATCGTCTCGATTCGGGGGCTCAAAGTTTACTTCAAGTCAGGCCGCTCGGTGGTTAAGGCCTTGGACGGGGTCAATCTGGACGTCCGCCGGGGGCGGATAACCGCCGTGGTCGGAGGTTCCGGCAGTGGCAAGTCGGTATTGGCCCTTTCCATGCTAAGGCTCATCGACCCGCCCGGCTGGCAAGAGGCCGGAACGGTCAGGGTAGCTGGCCGAGATTTGGGAAGCCTAACCGAGAAGGAGATGCGGGCTTTTAGGGGACGCCAAGTAGCCATGATTTTCCAGGACCCTTCCGGCTCGATGAATCCCGTGGCCAAGGTAAAAAAACATCTCTTCGAGGCGGCCCGGACCCCTTACTCCCAGCGAACCGAAGCATTGGAAGATTTCAAGGTGGCCCTGGCCAGGGTCGGCCTCAACGATCCCGAGCGGGTGCTGGAGAGTTACCCCTTCGAGCTATCCGGGGGCATGTGCCAAAGGGTCATGGTGGCCATGGGCTTGGCGGCCAAAGCCGACGTCCTTATCGCCGACGAGCCGACCTCTAACCTGGACCTGACCACCCAAGCCGCCATCCTGGATGAGTTTTTCAGGCTCCGCGACTCCGGCTTGACCATAGTTCTCATTACCCACGATCTTGGCGTGGTAGCCCAGACCGCCGATGACGTCTGCGTCATCCATGAAGGCCGGACTATCGAAAGTGGCACGGTGGAGCGGGTTTTCCTCCACCCAGCCGAGGAATTCACCAAAACGCTCCTGGCCTCGGTGGGCGCCTCGGGACTGGCCGCATGATCGTCCAGGCCCCGCAAAGCGGGCCCGGTCTATGGCCAGGGTCCCAGATTACGGGCAAGCCCCAACCCACCGGTAAATCCCAGGCCGGGGAACCCATCATTGAGGTTAAGGGACTTTACAAGTCCTTTGCCCCCAAGGCCAAGCCGTTGATCTACGCCGTTCGGGATCTCAACCTGGCCGTGGGCCGGGGCGAGATCCTGGGCTTGGTCGGGGAGTCCGGCTGCGGCAAGACTACCCTTGGCAAGCTCATGCTGAGGCTCGAAAGGCCGACCCAAGGCCAGATACTCTTTGGCGGCCAGGATATCGCCACCTTGGGCTTTACCGCCCTGCGGGCAATCCGCCACCGGATGCAGATGATCTTCCAGGGGACCGCCAACGCCTTCAATCCCTATTACTCCGTGAACCGAATCATCGGAGAACCGTTAGAGAACTACGCCCGTGGGGCTTCCTTCTCCGAGAGGACCGAAATGGTGGTCAGCCTTTTGGCCCAGGTCGGGTTGGGGCCCGAGTACTTGGGACGTTACCCTTCCGAGATGTCCGGCGGCCAGAGGCAACGGGTGGGAATAGCCCGGGCCCTCATACTGAACCCGGAATTCGTGGTTTGCGACGAGTCGGTTTCCAGCGTCGATCACGCCGCCAAGGACCGGATACTGGAACTTCTGGCCAATTTTCGCCGGGAGAGGGGCTGCTCTTATCTATTCATTTCCCATGACCTGGCCTCGGTGGCCAAGATTTGCGATCGAGTGGCCGTGATGTACCTGGGTAACCTGGTGGAAGTCCTACCCCGCCCCGACAGTCCACCCCTCCATCCCTACACCCAGGCCCTGGCCGCCGCCTTCCTTAGCCCCGACCCCCGGCGACGGGGAAACGGTAAGGCCCTCTTCAAAGATGGCGCCGAAATCGGTACTCGCCCCGCCGGCTGCCCCTTTAGCGATCGTTGCCTCTACGCCATGGGGATTTGCCATAAGGCCCAGCCGCTTCTAACCGACCGGGGCGACGGCCGCTTGGCCGCTTGCCATTTGGAATCCAATCCTTAAGGCCTATCGCCCCAATGGCCCACTAAACGGGCCCGAGCGCGAGGCCCAAGGTCAAAGCCAGAGGCCACAGCCCGGGGCCAGCGCCCGCGGCCAAGGCCAACGGCCAATACTTATACCCTTCCGGAGATAATCCATGACAATGCCCAGCCGCCCCCTGGCCTCATCCTTGGCCAACGTATTGATCGCCTCGCTGACGCGCCTGGTTATCCTGGCCGCGTTAATCCCTTTCGCCTTGGCCGCTTGCGGATCGGGGGAGGACACGGCCGCCCCGGCCGGGCAAAGCCAGGCCCCGGCAGACCAAGCTTCCCAAGCCACCCAGGCTAATCAGGCTTCCCAAGCTACCCAGGCTAATCAAGCTTCCCAGAAAGCCCCGAAAGAAGTGGTCGTGGCCATATACCGCGACGGGAAATTCGACGAGCTTGACGCCGCCTCTTACAACGGCCCCCATTTTATCTTCAAGATGATTTATGAGGGCTTCGTCGAAGACGGGGGGAAGGGGGAGATCATTCCCGTATTGGCCACCTCCTGGGATATCTCCGAGGACGGAAGGACTTACGTGTACCATCTTCGCGAGGGCGTTAAGTTTACCGACGGTACCGACTTTAACGCCGAGGCCGTCGTTTTTAATCTCAAGCGCTGGATCAATGACGGCTACTTTGACGGACTCTCCTCGGTAAACGTCGAGAGCGTTGAGGCCGTGGATCCTCTTACCGTAAAGGTCGTTTACGCCGACGGGGCCTACCCGATACTGGTCGAGCAGTCGTATCCCAGGCCGGTTCGCTTTCTGAGCCCAGCCTCAATCAAGCCTGACCCTTCCAATCCCCGCGGTATATTCGAGAAGCCGGTCGGGACCGGTCCCTGGATGCTTGAGACCTACGTTAAGGACCAAGAGTTTACCCTGGTGCCCAACCCCGGTTACTGGGGCCCCAAACCCAAGATCGACCGGCTCCGCTTTAAAGTCGTCACCGACAGCCAAGCCAGGATTTTGGCCTTGAGAAGCGGCGAGGTGGCCATTGTCGGTGGCGATCTCATGGGAAAGATCCCCCTCGGTTTGGTACCGGAGATCATGGGCGAACCCACCTTAGAGGTAAAGCTTAAGGGCACCTTGTGCGCTCACTTTATAGCGTTTAACAATACTACGGGTAAATTTGACGACAAGAATCTGCGCATGGCCATTAACCATGCCCTGGACAAAAAGGCCGTGGCCGAGGGTCTCTTCGATAACATTGGCTTAGTGGCTAACGGCTTTTTCCAGAGGGACACGCCCTACACCACGGAAAGCAACAATTACGCCTACCCGGGAGATAAAGAGTTGGCCAAAAAACTCTTGGACGATGGTGGTTACCTGGATACCGACGGCGACGGCGTCAGGGAGAAAGACGGCCAAAAACTTGAATACAAGCTGGTATTGACCGTGGACGAATTTCCGGAGTGGAAGCCCTTGGCCGAGTATGTCCAGGCCGAGTTGGCTTCGGTGGGCATCAAGATCAACCTGACCATCCTCGATCGCAACAGCTATACCGACATGACATATTACATGACTGGCCAAAGCCCCCGGGATTATGACTTGGCGCTCAAGAGAACCTCCTCGGACTCACAGGTACCCCACGGCGAACTCTTAACCGGTTTTTTGCCTTGGCCAAACCCCGAAGATCCAGCCAGAATCTGGACCGATCCCCATCTTTCCGAGATGGTAAAACAGACCCTAAACACTTTAGACTCGGCCGAGCGTCAAAAACGTTTCGACGAACTCCTTGGGTTCATCAGCTCCGAGGCCATCACCGTCCCGATTTATCACCCCGTTACCGCCTTTGCCATCGACCCAACCAAGATCAAGGATTTTGAGATTGGAGTCAACAATTACGCCCCGGTGGAGTGGTCCAAGCTGGACGTAGCCGATAAATGACACCAAATGACACCAGAGTATAGCCGACTTTAGTGAAACCAGGCGTCGCCAGGCGATAAGCGACGCTTGGGAAACCAAGTGTCGCGAATCGTCCTAAAACTAACCCCAAACCGTCCTTCCGGGGCGGCTAAAAGCCTAGGGGAGAGGAAAAGCGATGGAAATCGCCGAGAAACTGCTCAAAAATTGGACTGACAGCTCCAGCCGCTATAGTAACCTAATCTTGGCCGAGCTAGACTCTTTCAGACGCCAAGCCTGGATCGACCTCATTATGGAAAATGCGGGCGTCGGGCCGCCGGCCAAGGTTTTGGATGTCGGGACCGGTCCGGGCTTTTTTTCCATCATCCTAACCCAAGCCGGCTACCGGGTAACCGGGGTGGATTGCACCCAGGCCATGATCGACCAAGCCTCGGTTAACGCCGCTAACCTGGGCCTATCCATCGACTTGCGCCTGTCCGATTCCCAAGACCTTGATTATCCCGAGGCCACCTTCGATCTCATAGTCAACCGCAACGTGGCCTGGACCTTGGTCGACGCCGCCAAAGCCTACCGGGAATGGCATAGAATACTGAGGCCGGGTGGTCGGGCCCTAATTTTCGACGCCAACTGGAATCTCAACCTATTCGAACCCGCCCTACAGCAAGCCATCGATGCCGATTTGGTAGAATACGCCACCCGTTTTCCCGACCTGGAGTTGCCTTCCCACAGCGACGAGGCCCTTGATTTTCGTCGCGGTATGCCCCAGTGCCGGAGGAGAAGACCCCAGTGGGACTTCGGTGCCCTTTTGGAAGCCGGGTTCGCCAAAATCTATTGCGACACGACCATAAGCCAACGGATTTACGACGAGGCCGAGCGCCTCCTATACCGCTCCCGTCCCATGTTCCTCCTGGCCGCCGAAAAGAAAGCCTGAGGCCCGGTATATCTTTTCATCCATAGGCTCCGGAAACGCTTAAGCGTCCTTTGGCGAGGCAGAGCTTGGGCAGGTAACGTCACCTGAGTAGGCGATACCCGCCGTAGCCCCTGAATGCCAACTATAGCTCATAAGCCAGGAATAGGTCCATGAAAATAGAAGTATTATGCCTACGAAAGTATACGTTTAAACGTATAAACATTGTTCTTTTGGGTCTAGCCAGAAACGATAAAGTGAGAAAGATTAAGTACTGGTAAGTACGATGGAAGACTTTTTACTAACCTGAAAGAAATTTAGAAACTGGTTACGATTGATACAGGCAACGAATATACCAAAAAGGGTATAAAATCAGGTCTTCATAAGAGATATAGATGGAACATAAATATCATGCATTTATTATACGTTAAAAGTATCCTTGGACTATTACAAATTATTTTAGTATAGACCATAAAGCATATTTAGCTGGATTTAGATATTAAGGGTTTTCCAATATTTCCTTGACACTTTTTTTAAAATCTGATAAGTTCCCATAAAACGTCCATAAATACTACCGGCGTGGCTCCTTTCGCCCCGGCCACCGCGGGAGGTACCGGTCGAGCCGAACCAGCTAAAGATTTCGTTCCCGATTGCGATTCCGTTTCCGTTTCCTTTTCCGTTTTGGTACCGTTTTCGCATGAACGCCCTTCCTAACCCTTACCAGCCCCAGATTCTCGTCCCGGAGCTACCGCGTTTCGGTTGCGAGTGTATTGGCTGCCGTTTTTAGTCCCAGTCGAACGGGACCGAAGGCGGCAGTACCCCATCCAAGAGCCTTTTCCCGAAAGGCTCCGGCCAACTAACTCCTAAGAATATCGCGAACTCCTAAGAATTTGGGGAAATTGTATGGGCATGGTAGTGAGAAGGCCATCCACCGCGGTGGTCGACAATTCGTTTCTGGAAGCTTTAATGGAGCTTCTAAAAAAAACTTTCCACGGTCAGGTTACCCTGATAACCCAAAATTATCGGGTGGTGCAGATCGAGAGGAAAGAAAACTTTAACCCGGAGGAACTCCAGGAGGGTTATCTGGGTCTCAATCTTGAGAATTTCAATTCCCGGGCGGTTAAGGACAAGGTTGTCCAGGCCCTCAAGGGCTTAGAGTTTGGGCAAGTGGTCCTGATGATAAAAAAAGGCCGCTTGGTCCAGATCGAGCGTCACCTCAAGGAACGCTTCTCGGACCTCCAGGGCCTCCTGGGCGACGGCATCTAACTGGTTCCCCCTGGCCGGCACCCCCGGCCAGACGGCCCCCTATAAGGCGAAAGCCCCGGCGATAAGTGATCGTCGGGGCTTTTTTTTTGGGGCCGGTGGCCAACCAAGGTCTAATATGGGTCGAAATACCTTATCGTCCAAAATCCGAATTTCTCATTTTTACCCATCCGATTGTCGTGCCGGCACTTTAGGGACACTGGTTCACCGGTTCGGATTGATGGGGGCCCCAGGCGAACGGGGTTTCTGAAGTCGCCAACCTGGCTCTACTTCTGGCCAAAAACCACTTTAACCTTGGCGCCATGGTCATAAATGGCCATCCCTAGGTCAATAATCCGCTTGGCCTCGTTTCCGATCACTTGTCGATAATTCCTAGCGGTTATGTCTTCAAGGGCTTTTTCCGCCCCTTTCGCCAGAAGCAAATCAAGGCGATCCGAGGTGAGCTCGGTATCAACTGAGGCCTCGGAAAGGGCCGCTTGGATATATTCGGGTGCGACAGTATTCAGGGCCAACTTGGCGAGTTCCACGTTAAGTTCTTTGGCGGGTGCCAAAGACTTAATGATTTCCGCTATTAGATGATTTCTGTCATCGTCCGACAAGGGCAAATTTCTGTTTTCATATAAGGCTCGGTCGATTTCATTGTCATACTTATCTCTTAAACTGGATATGGCCAATCGCGCGTCCACTTTCGTCGACGGCTGATTTTTGGCCAAGCGGGCTAAAACCGCGTTTCGCTCAGCCTGGGTTAATTTTTGTGTTGGATTTTGCTGAAACTTGAGCTCAATTATGACATAGACCCTATCCTCCAACTCTACGAGAAAATCGAGCCTAACCTTGGCCCCAGGCAATTCGCTTCTAACTTTAAAGCCAGCGACGGTGAGAATGAAATGGACATAAGCATGAAAGGTTTTCTCGCTTGTGGGCCTTTGATGATAGCTAATGGAAGAGAAATAATTACTGAAAATGGTCTCCAAAGCCTCAGCGTTTTTGGTTAAAATGGCCCCAAGGATCTCTTTCCCTTTTGTTATAGGGTTTTTGGAATCCGCGCCAAAAATAACGTAATAAATATCTTCTCGGTAGGCACCGGAAACTTCAAAATTAGGATATTTAAAGGTATAAAACTCATCTTGGCTTGATTTTTTAGTTTTCGCGTTTATCGAGGGAGCAGACATGATTTTATCGATGGTCAAGTACCCGCTATGGAAGAGTACTGGCAAAGCCTGAAGATGGGTTAATTCTGCTTTTCGAAGTTCGTCTGAGGGTTTGGGCTGAAATTCCGGATCGATAAATTCGTCGGGCTTGGCTTTAATCAATGCGGTAAGGTGAGCCGGTCGGCCGGATATGGTCCAATAGCGAGCAAAATGACTATTTTTAAAAAAATGGAGGATAGAATAGGGATTTAGGATCCTGGTCTCCCCTCCCCAGTTGTAACCGTCATACCAGTCTTTGATTTCATCCATTAGATCTTTTATGCCCGCCGATGGTCTAAATTTGCCCTTTTCTTTGAGTTTTTCGAGCGTGGGTGCCATTAGATCGGTGAATAAGGATTCAAACCCATCAACCGAAAAGCCACAAATGCCAGAATATCTGGCGTCTAAAGAAATGTCGTTTAGGTGGTTTGGCCCCGAATCCATGGAAGTAAGCGCGTATCTGGTTATGCCGGTGACTAAAGTGAAGTGAACGGAATCCGCGACTTCATCGGTTTTTAATACAGCGAAGAAATCGTGAAGGATTTTGGCGTTGGCTTGGGCCACCTCCAGATTGTCCATATTCCTGGTCACCGGGGCGTCATATTCGTCTATTAGTACTACGACCCCGGAATCGTCTTTCAAGCCATATTTTTCATAGAGCGCCTCAATGAGGTTCGCAAAATAAGTATCCGGCGTTGGCGCTTTGATCGATATTTTGGCTTTGTTGGCTTTATTTCTAAGTAAGCAGAGCAGATTGGTTTTAAGGATTTCAGGGCTTTCCGAGCTCATCGACATGGATAGGGAAAGGACCGGATGCTTTGGAAAGTCGTAATCGGACTGGCCAATCCAAAGATTTTTAAAACGCTGGCGGTTGCCAGAAAAAACCTCTTTAATTGTGCTAAGCAATAATGTCTTGCCGAAACGGCGTGGCCGGGACAGAAAATAGTTATTCTCCGAGCTCCGTATGAGATCGTAGATGTACTTGGTTTTGTCGTCATACAAAAGGTTTCGGTCAATTATTCGAGTGAATGATTGATTTCCAAGAGGCAGCCCTTTCACTTTCAATATATCGCGCATTATACCGCTCCCGCCTAGGGGCCGAAAAAGAGGGAAAATCGGCCAGCCCTTACGTGACTCAAGAACCAACCGGAAAACAGCTGGGTTCTCGGCGTTTCAATATTAACTATGCCATATATGTTTCTGTTTGACAACTTCCAGAGATAGCGATTTGGAGAGTTGGCAGGCGGAAGGGAGAAATGATCGGTATTACCTTGCTGGGCGGGTAATCTCAGAATACTATAGTTGAACAGGGTTTAAGCGTTATTTTGTTGAACTCGGATAATTGTTAACTCCGCAGTCGCCCGCCGCCGTCTCTCCCTTCGGTCGGTGGCCTTTTTGGGAAAAAACTTGTCCCAGGGGCCACCGTCGCGGCCGCCTGGTACCTCAGCCCGGTGAACAGTCGACAATTGTTTCTGGCCTGGGGCACCAAGTTTTGGTCGCCCTTGGGGTCGGCGGGCCCATCGCGGCGTAAGGATTTCCATAGTTTTAGCCCACTTGTGTCATGTTTTTAATTAGAGTTCAACGGAGCTTATGTGATTAAGCGGCAAACCAGATATTGATGGCCTTACATAGGCATAGCAATGTGGCAATATGATAAAAAAAAACCGCCGAGATACATCGCGGAAAAGGCACAAAAGTCATGATAGGCCTAGGCCAGAAAGGCCAGGGGCCTAGCCGACCTGGCTCACCGGCCTGGCCAGTGAGCCAGGTCGGTGGCCAGAACGTTTAGCTGACCCGAAAGGTTTTGGAGGTCACGTAATCTTCCAGGCGCCGGATTTTGCTTTCCAGGATGTCTGATCGGGTCATGAGGCCGTCAACCATGGTTGTCGGGTCGGCGTTCCCGAGGATGGCCCTTTGCCGGTCGCGCTCGGTCACGGGCCTGGCTATCGGTTCCGTGGGCATAATGAAAGCGGCGGCGAAGTACAGGAGTAGTACCGGCCAAAGGGCCAAAAATATGGCGGCCGCTATAACGATTATCCTCAAGGTGAATGGCGACCAATGGTAGTGTTCGGCCAGCCCCCGGATCACGCCCAGGAAAAGGCCATGTTTGGATCTAAAGGGGCCTTGGACCGGCATATTCGCTAAGCTCATTTGTTTTATCCTTCCAGGGCCGGGGTTCCGGCCCAGAGAGTAATCGACTCTTAATATCTGGTGGCTTGGTAAGGGTTCAGGGGCATGATGAAAGCCGCCAGGAAATAAATCAGGATGACCGGCCAGAAGGCCAAGAAAAGACCTAAGGCGATGGCGATGGCACGGAGGATCCACCTGGAGATCCCGAAAAACTCGGACAAACCGGCCAAGACCCCCAAAATCATCCCATGCCTTGACCTGAATGGACCTTTTATGCTAGTATTTGATAAACTCATTTGCGTTTCCTTTTATAAATGGTTTTACCCAATTCAGTTTGACGCCGATGGCGGTTTCCCAGCTTTGATTTCTGGACACCAAAGAGGTACGCCCAAGACCCCCAAAAATCATCCCATGCCTTGATCTGAAGGGGCCTTTTATGTTAAAATGTGATAAACTCATTTGGGTTTCCTGTTATAACTTGTTTTACCCAATTCAGTTTGACGACGATGACGGTTTCCCAGCTTTCGTTTCTAGGCCCCATAGAGGTCCGCTCCCTCGCCCAGGCATTAGCCTGGGCGCTAGCCAGGGAACCAAACCCGGGCCCGTTTCGCGGTTGGTCGATTACGGGTTAATCGCGCCGCCCGGCCCGGGCCGCTTGGTCGCGCCCGGTTGGAGAAGGATGTCCTCAAGGGCGGTCAGCCTCACTTCCAATTTGGTCAAATTCCCGTCGATTCGGGCGGCCGTTTCCAGAAGCTTGGCCTGGTTGGCCCTCTGATCCTTGGACCAGAGCCACTTAAGGCATATTAAAACGAAGCCTAAGGTTAACAGTATGAGCGGGATGCCCACGGTTATAAACAGTAACATTGAGAGATTCATGGCGAAGCGGCCTCCTAGCGGCGTTACCCTTTGAGAGCCTTAAGCTCCTGTTCGATGCTGTCGTCGAGGCTCTGGAACTCGGCTTCCAGGTTCCGCTCGCCCAAAGGGCGGCGGTGGGCCCGTTCCAGTTCGGCCTCGGCCTCGAGCCGATCCAACCTCTGATCCAGCCGGTCCAGTTTCATCTGGGAGGCGGCCAGGTCGTAGCGCTTGAGCTGGCCGCTGACTTGGAGGCTCTTCTCGGCCTGGTGCTGCCTCATGGCGATGAGCCTTTCACGCTCCCTGGCCTGGACGATCTTGCCTTCCAGCTGGTCGATCTCGGCGTGATGCTTGTCCAGGATGATCTGGTGTTCGGCGAGCTGGGCGTTAAGGGCCTCCAGCTCACTCTCGGCGGCCTTTTTCTCCACCAAGGCCACCCGGGCCAAATCGTCGCGGTCCTTAGCGACGGCTTGCTTGGCTCGGCCCAGCCACAACTCAACCGCCTGCTCCACGTCGGTCTTGCGCCTGTTCAGGTGGACCTGGGCGGCCATGGCCTGGGCGGTGGCCGCTTTTATCTCGACCAGGGTATCTTCCATCTCGCCGATTATGAGCTTGAGCATCTTGGAAGGGTTTTCGGCCTTATCGAGCATGGCGTTGATATTGGAGCTGACGATGTCGGCGAACCTTGAAAAAACGTTGGGCATTTTATCCTCCTCGGTAACCCGCGCTTAGTGTTTTTGGCTAACCTAGCCATTTTCGCTACACCAGCGCGGTGGATACAACCATATTTTTTGTCTCCGTCGCCTCTTCCCGGCGACTTACCGAGTACTAAAGCAAGTCCGGTGCCAACCAAAGAAATGGGATCCTGCCATCCCTAACACTAGTATTATCTAGTAAAAAATTATATCTCACAAAAAGGTCCGATAAAGGTCTATGGCGAAACTGTTAACACAATAGCCAATTTATCCAAAAGTTAGCTAAAATAGCTAACACCGATCGGTTACCAACAGCCGGGCTTCCGGTTTTGGCGGCCTGAGCCTTACCGGCCAACAAGTCCCCGTACCAGAATACCAAAGAGACGGCATGAAGTCCAAATACGCACCTGGAACCACCACCTGGCCAACCAAGGGCCAACAAAATTGCCATCCCCGAGGGATGGCCAATATCAACTAAGTTGCCGCTCGCCAACAAAGGCGGCGGCTACCGCGGGCATTCAGCCCCGCCATAGCGTCCCGCTTGGGCCAAGGGGAGAATCAATGTCAAGAATATCTAAAGGCAGTCGCATAGGCGTAGGCGTTTCGAATTTTGAAGATTTAATCCGAGGCAGTTGCCATCGAAGTAGCCGCGAGCCAACAAAAGCGGCGGCTACCCTGGGCATTCAGCCCCGCCGGCCAAGGGGAGAATCAATGAAAAGGCTACCCATAGGCATTACGGATTTTTCCGAAATAATCCGAGGCGACTACCTTTACGCCGACAAAACGGAGCTAATTTACGAGATGGTTACCTCGTTTACGCCTTTTTATCTGGGCCGGCCTGACGGTTTTGGAAAAACGCTTCTTCTTTCCACGCTTGAGGCAATTTTCCAAGGCCGCCGGGATCTGTTCGAGGGCCTTTGGATAGCCGACTCCGATTATGACTGGTTGCCCAGGCCATTCATTCGCGTGAACATGGCCGGACTCGATACCAGCGACGGGAACGCCTTTGATAAAAGCCTTTTTTCACGGTTCAAGGCCATTGCCGAACCGGAGGGCATTAAGCTTGAAAAACGTTTTATAGGGTTCGCGTTGGAAGGCTTAGCCAGAGGTCTTCAGAAAAAATACAATTCACGGGTGGCTATTATTATCGAAGAGTATAATGCCCCTGGCTTAAACAAGATTACCGATAATGAGGTTAGACGGCGCATTTTTGGTACCTTAGATCACATATATAGTATAATTAAAGGTATGTTAAGCAAGGATTTCTTTCTAATCACCGGCCCGGGAGAATATGATCCGGAATCGAGCGGAACCTACGTACTTGATCTGAACGATTTAACCATGCAGCCAGATTTCCTTCCCATCCTGGGATTCACGACGGAGGAATTTGACGCCCTCTTTGGGGACCGCTTGCCGGCAACATTAACGGCCTTAAAAGCCAAAGGCCAACTCCCGCCCGAGGCCACCGAACTCGATTTACGGCAAAGAATCCTAAGCAAGGCTCAACGGTTCGATTGTTACAGCGATTTGGCCGTGCTCAATAGCCGCTCGGTTTTGGACCTCTTTCACCGGGAAACGTTAGACGAGTTTTGACATTATCTTAGTTTGCCAAGAGATATGTCGCGCCCAATG
>JAIRNQ010000069.1 GCA_031257955.1 Deltaproteobacteria bacterium
AGTAACCGCGATGGCGGCCACTTCGACGGCGGCCAGTGACGATAACTATCCCAGCGAGAAGGCCGTGGTGAAGGCGCTGGAAGACATAACCACTTCCGACGCTTCGAGCAAACAGGACAAAATACCCGCGGGGACGACCGGCGGGCACGTTTTGCTGGATACCACCACGATCGGGGTTGTCGAGAAATCGGATGGGGTTCTGGCGTTAAACAAGAATTTGACGGTCGGCGCGGCCAGTACTTACACGGGAGCGGTGACGGTCAGATCGGCGGGCGCCAGCCCCACGACCATAACCGGGCCCAATAACGGGACGGCGACTCTCCAAAACGGGACGGCGGAGACAATCTCGAACAAAACAACCGCTCTGACGTCCGATTCGACGAACGTCCAGTATCCCGGGGCCAAGACGGTCTACGACGCCATAGAGGCCGCTAAGGGCGGGATTCCGGACGTCTCGGGGTTGGCTCCAAAGGCGAGCCCGGCTTTTACCGGCGTTCCCACGGCCCCCACGGCGAGTGCCGGGACTAACACTACCCAGGTAGCCACGACCGCTTTCGTAAAGGCCGCAGCTGACGCCGTTGCGGCGACCGTCCCGGACGTTTCCGGGCTGGCCCCGAAGGCCTCACCCACCTTCACTGGGACGCCCACGGCCCCCACGGCCGCGGCGAGTACCAGCAATACCCAGCTGGCCACCACGGCTTTTGTCAAGGGGCAAATTCCGGATGTGTCCGGCTTGGCCCCAAAGGCCTCCCCGGCCTTGACCGGGGCACCTACCGCCCCAACGGCGGAAGCCGGGACGAACAGCACTCAAATAGCCACGACGGCTTTCGTAAAGACCGCCACGGACGCCGTTGCGGGGCAGATCCCCGACGTGTCCGGCTTGGCCCCCAAGGCGAGTCCCGCTTTTACGGGTATCCCCACGGCTCCCACGGCGACGCCTGGGACAAACACGACTCAGCTGGCCACTACGGCTTTCGTGCAGGCGGCCAAGCCCGACATATCGGGGTTAGCGCCCAAAGCCAGCCCAACCTTTACGGGGACGCCAACAGCGCCAACCGCCACGGCAAGCACCAGCAATACCCAGCTGGCCACCACGGCTTTCGTAAAGGCCGCAGCGGACGCCGTCGCGGCGACCGTCCCGGACGTCTCGGGACTGGCCCCGAAGGCGAGCCCGGCCTTTACCGGCGTTCCCACGGCCCCGACCGCCACGTCGAGTACGAACACCACTCAGATAGCTACCACGGCTTTTGTCAAGGGGCTGATCCCGGACGTGTCAGGCTTGGCCCCGAAAGCCTCTCCGGCTTTTACTGGGACGCCCACGGCCCCCACGGCGAGTGCCGGGACAAGCTCAACTCAGGTAGCGACCACGGCTTTCGTAAAGGCCGCAGCGGACGCCGTAGCGGCGACGATCCCGGACGTTTCCGGCTTGGCCCCAAAGGCCAGCCCGGCCTTCACTGGGACGCCTACCGCTCCGACGGCAACGGCAAGCACGAACTCGACCCAAATAGCCACGACGGCTTTCGTCAAAACTGCCGTGGCCGCCGTCTCGGCGAGCGTGACCGTCAAACGGAAAAAGGTTACCGTTACCACGGCCATAAACGAAGGGGCCAACTTTACCCTGGATTACTCGTATACGGTAGGCTCAAACAATCTCGCGGTTTATATGGACGGCCTATTGTTGGAGCCCAGTTCGGACGGGACGGAGCAATATGGGGAAGTGGGCACGAACGGTGCCAGCTCGACCACGATAAGGTTTGATTTCCCGGTCCAGGTTGGCCGCAAGATCACTTACATGATTTACTCATAAGGAGTTTGGAAAATGACCGAGTATAACTACTATTTTGACGATACCGACCCTCTGAAGCCTTATAGGAGCGAATGCGTAGCCAACAAGGGTTCGTTGCCGCCCCTTAACGCCACGAGGATAGCCCCCCCGCCGGAAGTGGAGGGTAAATGGCGAGTGTTTAAGGGCGGGAAATGGGGCTACGTTGAGGACCATCGCGGCGAAGAGGGGTATTTGAACGGCGTGCCGACCGAGATAAAGGCTTTGGGTCCTTACCCTTCCGGCTGGTCGGCTACCCCGCCCCCTCCCACGGCGGAGGAAATCAGGGCCCAATCCATAGCCGAGTGCCAAGCCAAGCTGGCCGAGATTGATTTGAAGTCAACCAGGTCAATCCGGGCCATCAAGGTTCTGGAGGACGAGATAAGCACTACCACCGGCTTGGCCGGCAACGCCGAATTGGTACAGAAACTGGCCGTGGAAAAGTCTTATCTTTCCAATTTAGAAACCCAGGCCAAAGCCGAAAGGGACAAACTGGCCGGGTTGCTGAACGGGGGTGAGTAATGTCGTTTCCCGCTTTTGAGCAAAAGCTTTTGGACAACGAAGGCGCGGGGCCGGAAATCAAAAAGGAACGGATACCTTATAAGGGCTATCCGGGAGAAATAAGGTTTTGGCCCTTCAATACGGAAGACCTCCCCGACAATTGGTATTTCACCAATGGGGACGCGTATCCGTTGTCGGGCCCGGTCGGTGTGGCGCTGGATAGCCTTCCGGCTGGGTATAAAACCAACTGGGGCATAACGAAAACGGAAACGACCATAACGTTGCCGAACCTGATTGGGTATTTCCCGAGGGCGGTTGACGGGACGACGCGGACCGTGGGGAGCAAGCAGACGGACGCCATGAAGAACTTTTCCGGTACCGTGGGTAGCGGCTGGGTCCGTCCAGACAGTCCCACATTGGCGCCGACTCTGCCGTTCAGTTTAGTGACCGAATATTCAAATACCGGGTTTTCTGCGGCGACCGCCTCTGGACATAAAGTTGGAAAGATTAATTTCAACCCATCGACCGTCGTCGCCACAGCGGACGAGTTCAGGCCCATGAACGTAGGGCTAATGCCGGTCATCTATTTGGAGGTAGCCGCATGAAAAACGTAATAATATCGCATACTTACAAGGTTTGGGGGGGGGGTATTTTGAATACCCTTCTTCGCCCGGTTTATTGGGGGTGCGGTCATGAGCTTGCCCCCATTGCTGAGCCGGATGTTTGAGAATGAGGGGTTAGGCCCCGGACTGGCCGCGACCCTGGCCAAGGGATTGATGGGCAACTTTCTGTTCCCCGGCAAGATTGAGCTTTTCACGTGCCCCCCGACTGAGATTCTGGAAGACTGGGCCCTTTGCAACGGGGATTTGTTCGCGTTGACGAGCGACAAGGGGATAGCGCTGAACGGGCTAAGCTCTGCCATGAAAACGGCCCTGGGCATAGCGATCAACGGCTCCAATATCAACGTACCCAATTTGTTCGATTCCAGCGGCAACGGGTATTTTTTGAGGCCAGTGAACGGGACGACAAGGGCGGTAGGCGACAAGCAAGGCGACGCTTCCCGTAACATCAAGAGTCCTCAGAGCACGAAGAACACGCAGATTTACACCAGCACGATAAACGGTCGTAATTTGGCCCCATTTGTGTATTCGACGGAATCTGGCCAAACTACGTCCGGTTATTATATTGCCGTTACCGCTGGATCTGGTTACAACATTGGATACGCGGGCTTTGACGCTTCGTTGACCGGCATCCCGGTAGCGACCGAAAATAGGCCCATAAACATCGGGGCTCTGCCCTGTATTTACCTAGGAGATCTGACGCTATGACAGCTTTACTAGAAATAAGACATATGAGAGAGAGAGAGAGAGAGAGAGAGAGAGAGAGAGAGTAAGGACTCATAACAGCCTAACGGGGGTGCTACATGGGTAATCCCCCGAAAATCATTATGACGCTCGAGGATTTTGAGGAAAGGCTCGCGAAGCTAGAGAACCAAACCCCACCGGGGACTTTCCTTCTCTTGCCGTTCAGGGTAGGCAATTTGCCGTTTGGGGTCTATTACGCCAACGGGGACCTTTACCCGTTGACGAGTACCCAGGGGATCGCGCTGAACTCGCTGCCTTCCTCGTATAAAACCGACTGGGCTATCGTGACGTCCGGAGACAATATCAACCTTCCGAATCTATTCGCCGCCGACGGGCGGGGGTATTTCCCGAGGGTGGGCTCGGTCCCGGGCGTGGAGCAGGGAGACGCCATCAGAAATTTTTCTGGCATGATAGGCGCTAACATTAACATTCCGTCGCAACCCTACGTGCAAACGGGGCCATTTTATTTTGTCTCCCAATATCCAAACACTATTTTATCCGTGCAATCGAGCAGTGGGTGTAATTATGGTGACGTATATATGAATCCGTCAAGGGTCGTCCCCACTGCCACAGAAAACCGCCCCATTAACAAAAGTCTGGTGCCCGGGGTTTGGCTCGGGGTTTAAGGAAGGTGGGCATGGGCCCCGACTACTATCGCACCAATACCGACGAAGTTTACATGGGTATCAGCCGCGCCGAGAACCCGCTCTGGCCCGGCTGGCCCAGCATTGACGTCGCCAAGGTAATTTTCGGCGACTCTCCGATTACCATTATCCGCACGTTCGAGAACGACCAAGAAATGAAGTCGTTGGTAGCGGACTTCCATTTGAAAGGGAAATAACGCCATGTCAACCTCGTTGCCGCCTACCTCAAGCTTTGCCGACAGCGTCCATAGTTTGGCCCTTAACCTAAACACTCTCGAAACGAAAATCGAGAACCTTAGCAAGAAATCGGAAGAGGACCATGGCAAGCTTTCCGAAATCAACGGGAAAATCCATGACATACAGATTGACCAAAAAGACCTTATAACTATTTTTGACAATAAACTTAACAGTTTGAAGGACGATTTAAACAAGCGGATTGGCGAAATAGAAAAAACGATATCTAGGCATACCCTTTACATCGCCTTTTTTTCGGCCTTGGTGGCCAGCGTGGGCGTGACCTTGCTCAATAAATTATTAGGGGGTTAATTGGTGACGGGCGGCGACAAGAACTTGATCAATCTTCAGGAATTGGCTAACGAGTTAAGCAAAAGATTGGACCGGCAAGCGGATTTTTTTTATGAGCGGCTTGAATTGGAGAGAAAACGAACCATGCGACAGGCCATAGTTTGGAGCGCGGCGACGGCGGCCATAGTGGTCGTGGCCACGCATTTTTTGATGAGGTGGTAGCCGTGCCGTTTGAGGACTGTTATTGCGGCAAAACCTTTTTTGACCCGGAGGAAAGTATGTCATTTGAGGCGGTTTATTACGGAAAGACTCAAGGCTTTGAGGGCGGGTACGTCAACGACCCCTCAGACAGCGGCGGGGAGACCTTTAGGGGCATAAGCCGAAGGTCAAACCCCAAGTGGGTAGGCTGGGCCTACGTTGACGAGGCCAAGCGCAAGGTTGGGACCAAAGCGGCGGCCATAAACCGGTATTTCAAAGACGATGACGAGATGGCCAGTCTCGTGGCAAGCCTTTACCAGAACCTGTATTGGAACCCGCTTAACGGCATCCCGGAATTGCCGGATCGGGTAAAAATGAAACTTTTTGACACGGCGGTCAATACCGGCCAGAATCCGGCGGTACAGATCCTTCAGATAGCGCTAAATCGGAACGGGGCAAAGCTGTCGGTAGACGGCAAGTTGGGTCCGCTGACCAGGCAGGCCGCGCTGTCTAAAGACCCGGACGCCACGTTGAAGGCGTTTTCCGGCGCCCAGGCCGACTATTATACCGGGCTTGTAAGAAAGAATCCCAAAAACGCCAAGTTCCTTAAAGGTTGGCTAAACCGGGCGGCCTGGCTGCCCTGTTAATTTTTTCATTTCGGAGGAATTATGAGTCGTTATACTACCATTATCCAAGATCGCGAGAAAAACGCTTACCGGGTTGTAAGCTTTAAAAACCCAGGCCAGGTCGTGACCGAGGTTAAAATCCAAGACGGGCCCAGAAAGGAAGTTGGGCTCAACGGTTGTTTGGTCGAAGACTTGTTGGAAATCTGTTTGGCCCAACTGGCTAGGTATGACTCCGCCACGGGAGGAGATGAAAACAAAGAGGCGTGGCTGTATATAGCGGATGCGCTGGGGGCGCTAAACGCCAGGACGGACAGCAGGGTTGCCCGTGGCGTCGAGGGTACTTCCGCTGTGTGATTAGTTTAGCTGCGCGGCTTGGATACCAATGCGTGATTAGCCTGGCCGCGCGGCTATCAAACTAAACTTGACCCGTGATTAAAAATCTACTATAATGCTTGGCGTAGATTAAAAATCACGCTAATTTTGTTTCAGGGGACGAAGATGCCCGGTTTCAACAATCATGTTAGGACCTCCAAATATTTATTTTTTGCGGTCGCCTTGAGTGGGCCAGTTTTATTGTTCTTTACCCGTTTAAACGAAGCCCCAGCCGCCGTGTGTTTTGTGGTAACCGTGGCCGTGGCCTGTTGGAACCGGCTGGACTCGCGCGGCAAGGCCTATACGTTGAGGGTTAAGGGCCCTTCCGGAACTGGCGTAGAGATTGAAAGCCCCGGCCATGAGAACGCGGCTCCCGCGCCGATTCCGGCTCCCGCGCCCGTCCCGATTCCTCCTCCCTTTCGGCCTATACCTGAAACCCCGCAGCCCACGATAAGACCGGGGGAGTGGGAAATACGTTGGGGAACGGGAGGCACTGGGGATGTGCCGCCAGTTTTCCCATGTGTTACCACGTGTAACAATTTGCCCGATACAAATAGCTAAAATTACTTAAAACAGGACGATGTTTTGACTGAGTATATACCAAGAGATTTTCCTACCACTGCGGAGTACTTATTAGGCACTATGGTTCGTATTCCTGAAGATATGTTTAACGTAATAGGCCTAAAGGCAGAAAAAGAAAATGGCCGCTGGGTATATCCAGTAGGCGATAAATATAAGTTCCAGTGGCGATCGGGTGCTTATTTCGACATGGATATGTACCCAGATTATATTATTTTTCGTAATTATTATGTATAAAACGATAGATTTATGCGCTGGAATTGGGGGCATAAGGCGCGGCTTTGAAATGACCGGGTTTTTTACTAACGTTCTTTCGGCGGAGATCGACAAGTACGCCTGCTCCACCTATGAGCATCTGTTTGGCGAGAATCCCTATAACGACCTCACCTCTCCCGATTTTAAAAAGCTCGTGGCCGACACCCCTTATGACGTCCTGGCAGCCGGGTTTCCCTGTCAGCCTTTCAGCAAGGCCGGGCAGAAGGCCGGGTTCGCCGATCCTACCAAGGGCCAGATTTTTTTCCATTTGGCTGAGATAATTGGGGGCACGAGGCCAAAGGCCTTTATGCTAGAGAACGTCCCCAACCTCGCGTCAATCAACGGGGGCAAGGATTTTCGGAATATTCTGGAAACCTTGGAGATAGACCTTGGCTACAAGGTGATCGGGGTCGAGAGATGGAACAGACTTTGGGGCCACGGGTTAAGGTGCAACTTAGCCGGGATCAAGCTCTGCTCGGTCAACTTCGGGGTTCCCCAAAAGCGCGAGAGGATTTTCTTCGTGGGGTTCGACCGGGAGCGCTACGGGGAAGAGAGGCTAAGGAAACTCCCCAAGGATTTAACCCATTTAAAAGGGCCTGTGACCAAGAAAACAATAAATGATGTCTTGGATTCGGAAGTCTCGGCCAAGTATTTTTGCTCGGAAGGGTTTCTAGAGTATGCGGCTAAATACAACGCGAAGGTGGCCGCCGCCGGGATGTCCTTCTCCTATAGGGTTATCAACGCGGAAAACGAGCGTTGGCAAGTGGCCAGAACTCTGACGGCCAACTCATATGAGAAACAGATGGTAATCGATAGGAGCCGCGATTACTCGGGACTTATGGTCGGGGAAAAGAAGACTCCCATAAACGGGAAGGGTATAAGGTACCTCACCCCTATGGAGTGTGGGAAGCTTCAGGGTTTCGTGGGCTTCGGCTTCATGGAAAACGGGGTAGACAAGTTCACTTTCCCGGAAGGGGTCTCGGACGCCCAACTTTACAAACAGCTCGGAAATTCCGTGACCATCCAAGTAATAGAAGAGCTGGCCAAATTCATGGCCAAGTGTTTGAAGGAATTAGACAATGAACAAGTATTACATTGAGAACAAGTATCTACGGAGGGAAAAGATACTCAAGGACGAGTTAAGAAAACGCATGATGCCCTTTAAGGTTGGCTTTGTGGCCAACGTTACCTTGCTAATATTTTCGCTAATCATATTTATCATAGACGGTTACGCCAATGTAATAACGTCATTTTTGCCCACTGGCATAGTGGTAATTAATTTTATCATAGTCATATGGAACGCATGCATAGAGCTTATCATATGGGACGATTAATAAAAAAGGAAGGTTAATATCATGGATGAAGCTCTTTTTGTGTCACTATTTGCGGCAATATTTGTTCCTATTATTATGTTGTTATTTTTTATGAATAACGACGATTAAGCAATATAATCAAAGAGATTAGGTATGTTATGCAATTCTATAAAGAGCGTATTAAAAATTTAGTATATTTTATATTATTTGTGTTGCAAATTACCTTTGCTTCAATTATTGCTTTAGAGTTGGTCCACCAAAAAGAATATACGTTAAGCGTAATATTTATATGCCTTTACGGAGGTTTTCTTTATTTTTACACAAAACAAAGCGAGTCTTTGCTATCTTCATATTATGTTTTTTTAGGGACTATTTTTTTATGTCTATTTATATTGGGCTATTTAGACCATGAAAAATTTCTTTTAACCCTTAAATCGGAGAAAACAGTAACCATGTCCGTTGGAATCAAGGACGATAACGGCAAGTCGCGCCTGGATCTCATAGCCCCCGGAGCTTTGCTTGAAATGGGCCAAGTCCTGGCCCATGGGGCCGAAAAATATAGCGAAGACAATTGGAAAAAGGTTGAGAACGGCCAAGATCGTTACTACGCCGCGGCCATGCGCCACTTGCTGGCTTGGAGGCAGGGGGAGAAACTGGACCCTGAGAGTGGCTTAACTCACCTAGCCCATGCCATGACCAACCTCATGTTTTTGCATGCCTTGGACGCATCACCCGTAGCCGTTCTGGGAAGGCCAGACGAAAGCAAACCTACGGAAGCGGAATATGTCCAGCTGACATGGACCAATCGAGACAGAAGATGGAAGCCCGAGTGAACGCGGCCTTAAGGCTGGTAAAACCTAAAAAACTGACAGCTTTTGCCTGGTATGGGGGCAAAAATAGCCACTTGAAGTGGCTTTTGCCGTTGTTGCCAAAATGCGGGCACTATGTGGAGCCCTACGGCGGGAGCGCAGCCGTTTTGTTAAATCGGGAACCGTCGACTTATGAAACGTATAACGACATAAACCAAGACGTATATAACTTTTTTAAGGTGCTAAGGGAACAAAAAGATGAATTGTTGGAGCAATTAAAATATACCCCTTATTCTAGGCAAGAGTTTGGGGAGTCTCTAAAAATTCCTCTAGGCGAAATTTCAAATTTAGAGAAGGCCAGAAGGTTTTACGTCAGGATAGGCCAAAGTTTTATGAGCCAAGAAAATACCCGCGCGGACAGCAATTGGAGTTATTCAATTTCCTCTTGCGGGGGAACAAAAAAGAAAGCTCGGTCGTTCGCCAATAAAAGGGAAAATCTCAAGTTTGTCGTTGAAAGGCTGGCGTTGACGCAAATCGAAAATCGCCCAGCTTTATACGTTATCGAACATTATGATACGCCCGATACGTTATTTTACGTTGATCCTACATATCTTGCGGAGTCAAGGACCAAGAAGGACATGTACAAACATGAAATGACCACGGAAGATTATGTGGCCCTGGCTTCGGCTTTAAACGGCTGTGAGGGCAAAGTGGCCTTGAGCGCCTATGAACATCCTTTCGTTGACAATCTTTTTCCCCCGCCTAAGTGGCGAAAAACCAAGGACAAGCCCAGGACTATCTTTGGGGGCGGATTGAGGACCGAGATCCTTTACACGAATTACGAACCGCTTCAAAGCAGGCCTGGGCGGCTATGGTGAGGAAAATATGGCAAGCTCCGACAAAATAACCATCAGAACGGACGAATATTATGCTTTTGAATGCGGCTATTACTCTCCGGTGAGGTGTCATTTTGACAATAAGCACGATTGTTGGTTTGTTCTCAACGACGCCATACCTCCCCAAAACAAAGAAAATTGGGCTAAAGCCATCGCCGCGACCCACGAAGGGGAGACAATGACGGCTTATCTTCCTTACACCGAGCCGAATTGGCCCGTCCCCTATCAAGCGACTATGGTTAACTTAAAGGGTTTTATCCGAGTTAATTTAGAATTTTGGGATACCTGGGATAAAGACGAAAAAATAGCTTATCTAGGCACGCTTTTGCCCTCATTGCGAAAAGGCTTTTTTCAATTTTTTGTGGAGCCCTTAAACCACAACCCATGGTCAGATAAAAGAGGGTTTTCGTATCACTTTCGGGAGTAAAGCCATGATAGAAATGCGTGTTTACGACCCCATGAATATCATCTTTTTCTTGTTCGTAATCTCAAATTTTTCTAAGCGTTTGGTTTCAATTAATATAGGCGGGTTGCCAATTGTCATGTGCTTAGGGATTTTATTGTTTTATTTCGCCATGGCACACGTCATTTTCTTTCATACTGATTCGACCATAAGGCTTGTTTTGTTCGTTAGCGTTTTCCTTTATGGTTACGTGGTAACCAATTGCTGTAAAGCTTTTAGCAAAAAACTAAATATAATATTCATAATTAAGTGAGACGAAATAACCATATGTTAAACATACCGTCATATGACCCCATTAATATTGTCTGTTTTATCGTGACGCTGTATTCTGTCCTTTCGCAGCAACGAATAATAAAAGTAAATATATTTTTAGCGTTCTGTGTTCTTATCGTTTGCCTTACCGGCACTATTTTTGCTTTTTTTGTTTTTGAAGACAGTTTGAATAGATTAATAGCCTTTTGTTCCGTGGCCCTGGTCGCCATAAGCGCCGAATTTTATGCGGCCATACGATTGGTAAGGGAATAATATTAAAATGTTAAGCCTACTGAAAACCTTTTGGAAACCGGCCCTCGTCGGCGTGGTAGCGCTCGCTTTTGTCCTGGGCGTGTTTTACGTCAAGGCCATGCGCGCCGAAAACCAGAGGCTGGCCGAGACCGTGCGCCTGAGCCAAGCGGCCCTGGCCCAGGCCACATACGATTTAAGGGCCAACCGACTGGCCTTGGAACGGAGACAGGACGAAAATTACCGCTTGGCCGAAGAAAAGCGGGAAGCCATAACGGCACTGGAGAAAGTCTATGAAAACGACGAGGAAGCTTGCGATTGGAGCGCTGGCGTTATCCCTGACGGCGTTTACTCTCGGCTGTGCGAATAAAACCGCCGCGATAACTACCCCGTGCGTACCGCCGGTAGTGTACCTTCAGGACGTGCAAGAGCCCACGCTGGCCGGGAAAACCAACAAAGACTTGGCCGAGTACGTTCTCGGTCTCAGGGAGGCCGTAAAACGGTCTAACATGGACAAATTTCACCTTCGGGAATGGATGGGGGAGAGGCTTAATGACGACAGACCTTCCGATTGAGGAACTGGACGAATGGCTAAGCGTAAAAGGGCGCGAGGCCATAAAGCGGGACGGTAGCAAGGCGCCGTTCGACACGAAAAAAATAGTCGCCGCTTTGGCCAAGGCCGGAGCCGCCACAGGCGAATATGACGGCAAAATGGCTGAGGCCCTGGCCAAACTTTGCGTTTTGAGGGCCAAAAGGGAAGGGTTGTTCGTAGGGAGGGAGGTAAACGTCGAAACGCTTCAAGACTTGATAGAAAACGTTTTGATGGAGAGCGACTATAAGGCCACGGCCAAGGCCTACATTCTCTACAGGGAACAGCGGGGCAAGGTCCGCGCCGTCAAAGAGGCCTTTACCGGTTTGATGTCCACGTATCTTGGCCGTAAAAACTGGAAAGTCAAAGAAAACAGCAACACGTTTTTTTCCCTTCAGGGCATGAACGGCCATATCGCGGGGGAAATATCGAAAAGGTTTTGGCTGCAAGAGATCTATCCGGAGAGGATACGGCGGGCCCACGACGAAGGCGATCTCCACATCCACGATCTCAACCTGTTGTCCGTGTATTGCGTGGGCTGGGACTTGGCCGACTTGCTGAAGGTAGGCTTTAAGGGTGTGGCGGCCAACGTGGAGAGCGCCCCGGCCCGACATTTAAGGACGGCTTTGGGCCAGCTTTACAATTTCTTCTACACCTTGCAAGGCGAGGCGTCCGGCGCCCAGGCGGTGTCGAATTTTGACACGCTCCTGGCCCCGTTCGTCCGCTATGACGGGCTGAACTACGAACAACTGTATCAGACCATGCAAGAGTTTATTTTCAACCTTAACATCCCCACCAGGGTAGGGTTCCAGACCCCGTTTACCAACATCAGCCTTGATTTGACCGTGCCTTCGTATTACAAAGACGTCCCGGTGATTATAGGCGGCGAGCCAAAAAACGAAGTATACGGCGATTTCCAGGCCGAGATGGACTTGCTCAACAAGGTTTTCGCCGAGGTCATGATGGCCGGGGACGCCAAGGGGAGGATTTTCACTTTCCCGATCCCCACTTACAGCGTCACCAAAGACTTCGATTGGGACAACCCGGTTTTGGACAGCGTTTGGAAAATGACCGGACGATACGGAATTCCTTATTTTTCCAATTTCGTGAACAGCGACATGAACCCCGAGGACGCGCGCTCGATGTGCTGCCGTTTGCGGCTGGACACCAAAGAACTGAGAAAGCGCGGGGGAGGGCTCTTCGGCTCAAACCCCTTGACCGGTTCCGTAGGCGTGGTCACGATCAATCTGCCCAGGATAGGCTACGAGGCCAGGAACAAAAAAGATTTCTTTGACCGGCTGGACGATCTCGTGGACATATCTTGCGAAAGCTTAGTGATAAAACGAAAGACCATAGAGAAATACACCGAAGAGGACCTATACCCGTTTTCAAAGTTTTATCTGAGGGACGTCAAGGGGCGGACCGGCCAGTACTGGAGCAACCATTTTTCGACCGTGGGAGTTCTGGGGGCCAACGAGGCTTGCCGCAATTTCATAAAGAAAGACATATCGACCGAAGAGGGGCGGGCGTTCGCCGTGGAGATATTAACCCGAGTCCGGGACCGGTTGGCCGGATGGCAAGAGAAGACGGGGTTGCTTTTCAATTTGGAGGCCACGCCGGCCGAGTCCACTTGCTACAAGCTGGCCATGCAAGATTACGAGCGCAACAAAGGGGTGGCCTTCGCTTCCGACAAGTTTGGGGAAGACGGGGGCCCATTGCCGAGGGAAAAAGATTTCGAGCCTTTCTACACGAATTCGACCCACTTGCCGGTGAATTCCACCAACGACCTGTTTGAGGCTTTGGAGCATCAAGACCCGCTGCAAACCCTATATACCGGGGGCACGGTGCTGCACGGGTTCGTAGGCGAACATATCCCCGACGTTGGGGTAGTCAAGTCGTTGGTAAAGAAAATCGCCTCCAATTTTAAATTGCCCTATTTCACCTTAACCCCGACTTTCAGCGTTTGCCCGATAGACGGGTACCTAAACGGAGAACAACCGGTTTGCCCGAAATGCGGCAACGAGACGGACGTCTATTCGAGGGTGGTCGGCTATTATAGGCCGGTCTCCCGTTGGAACGACGGCAAGCGAAAAGAATATTCCATCCGTACCCCGTATGAGGGGCTTGACGAAAAACAAGATCCGCCCATAGCCGTCAACGGGTAATTTATAGACAAAAGAATCTTCCTATAGCCCACCTTGAACCCTTATCCCACCTTAGACTCCTTCCTAATATCCGCTGCCGCATAGGCAAAAAAGAGCCCATGGAAAGTTCGCTATCCATGGGCCTTTTTGTATTGGTATGGAGTTTGCTTCGCGGGACGTTACTAATAGGCTACTAAATTTTAAATGAGTTAACTGACAAAATTTCGTAAATCCTTGAAATCATTGGCGCGCCCGGCAAGATTCGAACTTGCGGCCTACAGATTCGTAGTCTGGCGCTCTATCCAGCTGAGCTACGAGCGCGCGTCAATCAACCAATCTAAAGCCAACGTGAAAAATGTCGATTCGTTTGCGGTCGCGGGTTCCCGCAAAATCGATTCGCAACTTTTGATTATAACATACTGGTATAATTTGTCAAGACCTATTTTTGGGTTTTTTTGTGCCAGTGCCAAATCGCTATGGGGGTAAGATTACTATGGAATATAAGGAAATAAAGTATGCGATGTCTAAAAGTCTGTCGATTATGACCCCTTTTGGGCCTTTAGAAGCCACTATCATGCTTGGGAGTTTGATATCTTTGAACTTCACGGATTATATTTTGGGTGACCATGTAGACGTTTCCCCAGACGACAGGGAGGAAGAGACCGAGCGTCGGAAAAGCTTCCTGGAACCAGAGTTTGAAGGCGTGGTCCGCTGGTTGGATATTTATTTTGGTGGGGAAATACCAGACTTTGAGCCTATAATCAAGCTCATGGGAACGCCGTTCCAGAATGAAGTGTGGGGGCTGTTGCGATCGATCCCTTACGGTAAGGTCACAACTTACGGTGAGATAAGCAAGATGGTCTCCAAGGACAATAGCACTAGGTTGTCCATGGCGGTCGGGCGGGCAGTCGCGAGAAACGAAATCGCCCTTATCGTCCCTTGCCATAGGGTCCTGGGCGCCGGAGGTAGATTGGGGGGCTACCCCTATGGACCCGATATGAAAGCCAAACTTTTGTGCCTGGAAGCGACGTGGAAACCCTCGACGTAGTAAGACCGGCGGGAAGCCCGAATTCGGGCCGCTCGGGCCTGGGATCGAGGGGAATGGTGCCGGGTCTGGGCTTGGCCAGAGGCGGATGGGCCTAAAAGGGAAAGTCGTCGGTTAGGGTCAAGTCTTCGGTGATTACCACCTTGGGGACCTTGGCCGTCTGTTGGATTGTCAGGCCGGTAACGACG
The DNA here is from genome assembly GCA_031257955.1 of Deltaproteobacteria bacterium. Taxonomy (GTDB): domain Bacteria; phylum Desulfobacterota; class Desulfarculia; order Adiutricales; family Adiutricaceae; genus JAIRNQ01. Next base: position 14,835 of record JAIRNQ010000069.1, read on the forward strand.
ATGGCGGCGATTGGCCGAACCGGGCAAGCTTTCTGGCAAGCCCCACAGCCGACGCAGTAGTCCTGGTCCATGGTCGGTTCGTCGCGGCCGGAGGGCCCTGGGGCCATGCGGACGGCGCCGGTGGGGCAGAGTTCGGCGCAGGCCCCGCAACTGGTTCCGTTTTTTACCACCACGCACTCGGGACGATCGAGGGCGGCCAGGCCCAGACGGGTAACGTGTTTGGAGTCCAGGCTGAGGGGAAGCAGGGCCCCGGAGGGGCAGACTTGGCCGCAGACTAGGCAATCGTATTGGCAGAAGCCATCGTAGGGCGAGAGAAGCGGCTTGGCGGTCAGGACCGGGGTGGTGGAGTGGCTCGGTTGGAGGGCCCGGTTGGGGCAGGCGCTTACGCAGGTGTGACAAAGGGTACAGTGGGCGTTGAAGTGGGCCAGGGAAAGGGCCCCGGGCGGCAGGATGGGATTTTTTTCGGGCTGGCCGAAGGTCTTGGCCCTTAGCCCTTCGCCGGTAAAGTGGGCGCCGGCGGCCAAGGCGGCGGCGCCGGCAAGCTTTATAAAGCCCCGGCGCCCAGGCCTTGGTTTTTCGCCCTTGGCCAGGCCATACTTGAGGGAGCCGTTGGGGCAGACGGAGGCGCATTCCAGGCAGAGCAGGCAGCGGCCGCGGTCAACGGATTTGTTGGGGGCGTCAAGGCAAGAGGCCGGGCAGGCTTTTTGGCAGGCCCCACAGTTAAGGCAGCTGGCTTGGTCCAGTCGGAAAGCCAAAAGGCTTTGGTTGGAAAAGAGCCGCAGGACCAGCCCGGTGGGGCAAAGGAGCTCGCAGTAGGCCCGGCCCTTAAAGACGGCCAGAAGGATCACCAGAAGCAAAAGCTCGTGCCCGGAAACGAAGAGACTATAAGGCTCAAGTTGGCTATAGGGGTAGGGAAAGCCAATCCAAAAGGCGATAAGGAGTAGGGCCGGAAGGAAAATTCGGTAAAGGCGGCTCGGGACGTAGGTAAAGGGGCGTCTTTTGACTTTGGAACGGACGAAGACGGTCAGATCCATGAGGGCGCCCAAGGGGCAGAGGAAGCCGCAAAAAAAGCGCCCAAAAATAAGCGTCAATGCGGCCAAGGTTAAAAAAATCACGACCGATGTCAGAGCGCCGTGGGAAAAAAACCCGGCCATGCTTTGTCCAAACTGGATTTTGGGGAGGATCCCAAGGAGCCGGTGGAAGGCGTCGGCTTGGTGGAGGGCCACGATTAGAAGGATCATCAGCCCCCAGGCCACGAAGCGTCTGATTAGTTTAAGTTTGGCTATTTTGGTATTTTTCTTCATTAATGTATCCGATTAAATTCTGGACGAGGCCCAAGGGCATGGCGGGCCGCCTTGCCGTCGGGTGCCATGGTGGGGCTGTCCATATTGGTCGGGGCAAAAAATTGTCTTTTGGGTTAAGGGTAAAAATGGCCGGGCAGGCCGGTAAGGCGAGCCCAATGGGCGCTCCGCTGGGCGGATTTTTGGCGCGACCGTGGCCTGGGCTTCGGGGTTGGGTCACCCGGGGCCCGGTGGGTAGTGGTTTGAGGGATGGCACGGGCGGTCTGAAAAGCCGGAGGGGGTACCAGCCGTTTAGATCGCCAGGCCCGGTTTCAAACGGTTAAGCGCTGCACGCTAATTAGGCTGAGATCCTTCTGCCCCAAGCCGATTGAGGCGGCCTGGGCGATGTAGCCGGGCTCCTTGATGCCCGATTCGGCCAGAATCCTATAGGAAGCCGCGTCGATGGCCACCGGATCGATTGAGGCCAAAAGCATATTGGCGGCCAAGTACTTGGAATCGCCGTGTCCCCTGGGCCCATTGGTGAGCATGACCCTTTGGGCCTCGACTATGTTTAGGGTGGGTTTTTTATAGAGCATGAGTTCGGGGATGCACTTGTCGAGTCCGCCCCAGTGGAGATCCGAGCGATCCCATATGGCGCCCATCATGTTTTTTAGGGCCGCGGTCATCTTGGCGCCGCCGTGGTGCTTTAGGACTGGCACGTTTATGACCACGTCCGCTTCCAGGTAAAGCTCGTGGTAGGAGGTC
>JAIRNQ010000076.1 GCA_031257955.1 Deltaproteobacteria bacterium
CGTCGATGATGGTGGCGAACTCGGGCAGGCGGTTCAGGAGTTTGAGGGCCGAGAGTTCGACGCGCATGACCTCGGGGCTGGCCGGGGGCTGAGGCGGGCGGTTGGCCGGGAGGACCGGGCGCCAGAGGTGGGCCAGGGTGTCGGTGTTGGCTTTGCCTTGGCGGCTGGCGGCGTGGGCCTGGGCCATCTGGTCGGTGGCGGAGGCGTATTCCGGGTGGGCCTTGGTCACGGCCTTGAGGGAGCGCTCGGCCTGGGAGCGGTAAGAGTTGGCCTCTTTGGAGCGGCCCATGGCGCCGACCAGCCAAGCCAGGCGGAGGTAGAGGACCGGGGCTAGGGGGTGGCTATCGACGGTTTTGCCGCTCACGAGTTTTTTGGCGGCGGTCAGCCCGGCCACCAGTTCCATCTCGGCCTCGACCGGGGCGCGGTTTTGGTTGAGGAGAAGTTCCGAGAGCCGCAGGGAGAGGACGAAGAGGCTGGTCCGGGTCTGGCGTTCGGTACCTGGCATGGTGGCGGCCACTTCCCGGGCTTGGCGCAGGGCGGCCTCGGCGCCGGCCGGGTCGTCCAGCTCCAGGCGTTCCGAGGAGAGGAGGGCCAGGGCGTCGATCAGCCTAGGCTTGGGGAGGTCGGTCTTTTCGGCCAGGGCGGAGAGGCCGGTTTTGGTCAGATCCGTGAGGATGTCCGCGGAAGGCTGCAGTTCGTTAATGGAGGCGTAGCCCTTGGCCACGTCCAAACAGAGCGAGAGAAGCTCGGCGAAGGCCTCGGGCGGGTAGGGTCCCCGGCACGTGGGCTGGGCCCCGCCGGTGAGGTTGGCGGCCATGGCCATGGACAGGGCCGGCAGGACCTTGGAGTTGGGATGGTTGGCCTTGAGGTGGGCGGCGATTTCCCGGGCCGCTTCCCGGTCGAAGGGGCTGGCGGGCACGGTAAGATCGGCCGGGGCCACCGGGGGCGGGGGCTCGGGCAGGGGAGGCAATTGGTCGGTTTGGCCGGCCGAGGGGCTGGCTTCAGGGCCGGAGACGGGTCCGGACGCTGGTCCGGACGAGGTGTCGGGCTCGGCCGAGGCGACCTCAGTCGCTTGGCCTGGGGTTGGGGCCGGCGCGTCGCCGGGCGCGGCCGGGGGCGCCTCGGGAGGTTGAAAGAGGGCGCGCAGTTCCTCGCCGCGGCCTTGGTCCTCGAAGGCCAAAAACAGGATGGAGAGGGAGTCGCGCATGACCGGCTGGGTTTGGTCGGCCCCGGCCTCGATGGCTTGGCCCACGGCCTCTAGGAGCAGATCCCCGGCCACGGCCGAGCGGGAGAGGGCCATGAGGGAGGTGGCCATGGAGTTGACGGCGGCCAGGGTTTTGGAGTCGGCCGGGCCCAGTTCCTTATTCCGTATGCGCCAGGAGATTCCGGCCTCGTTGAGGCCGTTTTCGTAATCCTGTTGGTGGAAGAGGGCCAGGGCCAAGCCCAGGCGGTCGGAGGCTTCCTTTAGGCCGCCCTTTTCCGCGGGTTGGCCCGAGAGGGCCAGGGCCTGGGAATAATTGGCTTTGGCTTGGCCGTAGTTTAGGAGCCTGAGGTCGGTCGCGGCGATGAGGGAGAGGAGCCTCGGGTCGGGGCTGGCCGGATCCTGGAGGGACTCGAAGGCGGTGAGCGCCTCCTCAAAGCGGAAGTCCAGAAAGGCCTCGATGCCGGCGGCCAGGGTCTGGCCCCGGGCGCCGGCGGTTTGCAGATCGGCCAGCCAGGGCGGTTTGGTGAAGATGGGGGCGGCCTCGGAGCCGTCCACCCAGTTCCAGGCCCCGTCCAGGGCCGAGTTTAGGGCGGCCTGGCTTTGGGAATCGTCTTCGGCCCCGGTCCGGAGGAAGAGAAACGAATAGGCCACGGCGGCGGCGACCACCGCCAGGGCCAAGGCCAAGAGGGCGCCGCCCTTGCGGGCCGGGCTCCAGGAGGCCGGGGTTATCTTGGCCAGTATTTTGGCGTTCCCCAGGGTGGCCTGGAGGTTTTGGAGTTTGCCGCGGAGACCGGTTTTGGGCGGCTCGGCGACCGGAGGGGCCACGGTAGCGTCTGGCCCGGGAGTTTGTGCCCCGGGAGCTTGTGGGCCGGCTGGCGGTGGACCGGGCGCCGGTGGGCCTTGCTCACGGGGGCCGGGGCTTTGGGGGTCGCCTATCGGGCCAATTGTTGGCCCTGGGGCTGGCCCGGGGTCGGGTCCCGGGCCCAGGTTGGGATCGGGGACAAAGTTGGGGCCAGGGGCGCCGCCAGGAGACTCGGGCGGGGGCCCGGCTGGGACGCCGACGGGGGACCCGGAAGGGGTTTGGCCGGGGCGGCCCTGGAAGGGAGCGTCGGCCATGTTTAGAGATTACCGGCCGGGGCCAGGATGGACCTGGGGGAGGGGTTTTCCAAGACAGTGTCGCGCAGGAAGCGGGCGTCGTCGCGGTTGGGCCAGGAGAGGCTGTAGTGTAGGCCACGGCTTTCTTTGCGCAGGGTGGCCGAGCGGATGATGAGATCGGCCACGACGGCGATGTTGCGGACCTCGATGAGGTCGGCGTCCACCTCGAAGTTGCGGAAAAAATCGTCGATCTCGGACTTCACCAGATCCATCCGCTGGGCGGCCATGGCCAGGCGCTGATCGGATCGGACCAGGCCCACGTAGTTCCACATGAAGCGGCGGATCTCGTCCCAGCTGTGGGAGATGAGGACCGCCTCCGAAGGGAGGTGCCCGACCCGGCCGTCTGGCCAGGGGCTGATGTCGGAACTGTCCGGTTCCCGGCGGGAGCGTATTTCTTGGGCCGCGGCCTTGGAGGCCCGGTCGGCCATGACCAGCGCTTCCAAGAGGCTATTGGAGGCCAAGCGGTTGGCCCCGTGGAGGCCGGTCGCGGCCACTTCGCCTATGGCGTAGAGACCGACCACATTAGTCCGCCCGTCCAGATCCACTTCCAAGCCGCCGCACTGGTAGTGGGCGGCCGGGACGACCGGGATGGGCTCACGGGTGATGTCGATGCCTAAGGAGAGACAGGTGGTGTAAATCTTGGGGAAGCGGTCTTTGATGAATTCGGCCGGCTTGTGGGTTATGTCCAGAAAGACGTTTTCGGCCCCGGTTCGCTTCATGGAGGCGTCTATGGCCAGGGCCACCACGTCCCTGAGGGCCAGATCGCCCTGGGGGTGGCCTTCCATAATGGCCCTCCCCTCAAAGTCGATAAGGCGCCCGCCCTCGCCGCGCACGGCCTCGGAAATTAAAAAATTTCTGGTCTGGGGGTGGTAGAGGCAGGTGGGGTGGAATTGGACGAATTCCATGTTGGAGACTTTGGCCCCGGCCCGCCAGCCGATGGCCAGCCCGTCGCCGGTGGCCCCGTCGGGGTTGGTGGTGTAGAGGTAGACCTTCCCGGAGCCGCCGGTGGCCAGGATCACCGCCTTGGCCAGAAAGGGCGAAATGAGCCCCGTGGCCGTGTCCAGTACCCATAGGCCTATGGGCCGGCGGGTCCCGTCGGGATCGGTCTTGAGGATCAGATCCAGGGCCTGGTGTTTTTCCAGTATTTCGACGTTGCCGTCGGCCTCGGCCAGTTCCCCCAGAACCTTCTGGACGGCTTGGCCGGTCATGTCTTTGGCGTGGATAATCCGGCGCCGGCTGTGGCCGCCCTCGCGGCCCAGCTCCGGGACGTCGGGGTGATCGACTTGGGAGGTAAAGGGGACGCCCAGATCCAAGAGTTCCTTGATCATGGTCGGCCCGGCCTCCACCACGGTTTTGACGGCGTCGGGGTGGGAGAGGCCGCAGCCGGAGTCCAGCGTGTCCTCTACGTGGTATTCCAAAAGATCGTCGTTACCCATGACCGCGGCTATGCCGCCCTGGGCCAGATTGGTGTTGGTGTCGTTGGCGCTTTTCTTGGCCAAGAGGACGACCGAACCGTGATTTCGGGCCTTAAGGGCGAAACATAAACCGGCCACGCCCGTGCCTACGACCAGAAAGTCCGATTTGCGGATCAAAGGCAGCCCCTCCAGGCTCCGGGCCGGCGCCCGCGGCGCTCCCCGGGCCCTCGAAAGTTCGGGCCGGCGAAACCTTTATCGCCCTTTGCCACCCTTTAGGCCCTGGCCGGTTGGCCCAGCGGGCGCCGGGGCTGGCGTTGGGCGGATCGCCGCCCTTCCCATGGCCAGGGTTAGGCTCAAACGCGCCGATCCTGGGCCGAAGCTAAAGCCAAGCCGCGCCGCCGGCGGAACCCAAGGGGTCCCCCAATGGAGCGGGGTGTGGGATCAAAGTGGGGGGATCAAATACTCCAAGAGGGCCTTCTGGGCGTGAAGGCGGTTTTCGGCCTGGTCGAAGATGACCGAGGCCGGGCTCTCAAGAACTTCGTCGGTGACTTCCTCCCCGGGGTGGGCCGGAAGACAGTGCATAAAAATGGCCCCGGGGGCGGCTTTGGCCATGAGCTCCGAATTTACTTGGTAGCCCTTAAAATCTTTCAGGCGCTTTTCATACTCTTCATTCTGGTCCATTGAGGCGTAGACGTCGGCGTTAACCGCCCCGGCCCCGGCCACCGCCTCGGCCGGTGAGCGCATAAGCTTAACCTTGGGGTTGTCGTTGATGGCCTTGCGCAAGATGGTCTGGTCTGGCTCGTAGCCTTCGGGGCAAGCCAGGTGGAGGCCAAAGCCAAAGACGGCCGCGGCTTCCAGCCAGGAGTTGGCCATGTTATGGCCGTCGCCCACCCAGGCCACCAGCTGGTTCTCCAGGGGCCGACCGTCCAATATCTCAACGAAGGTAAAGACGTCGGACATCACTTGGCAAGGGTGCTGCTCGTTGGTCAGGGCGTTGATTATGGGGATGGTGGCCCGCTCGGCCAAGCCGCGCAGCTCACTTTCGTTAAAGGTCCGGATGACCAGGGCGGAAAGGTAGCGGGAGAAGACCCGGGCCGAGTGGCTCAGGGGCTCGCCCCTGGTGAACTGGGTCTCGGAGACGTTCATGGCCAAGGGCACCCCGCCCAGCTCGGAGACGGCGCAGTTAAAGCTGATCCTGGTCCTGGTCGAAGGCTTGGCGAAGACGAGGCCCACGGAGCGCCCGCCCAGGTGGGGGCGGAGATACTGGCCCCGCAGGCGCTCGGCCTTGAGTTTTTTGGCCCGGGAAAAAACGTGGGCGTATTCGTCGATGGAGAGATCCCTAAATGTGATGTAGTTTTTAGCCATTAATTATTTCCTTAGCGTTGTTTCCGGAGCGTAATCCTTAGCGTCTTTTCCGGAATCCAATCCGTAGAGCGTTTAACCGCGGACTCAAAACCCTAGCGCTTTTTCGATTTTGCGGGTAAACATCCAAGGGGGACTTATAGTTAGTCCGTGGCGCTTTTATTTTGGGAAGCAAAACCTTAGCGCTTATCCGGGTAAACTTCCGACAGGGACTTGTCCAGGGCGGCCAGCAGCAGATCTATCTCGCTTTGGCTCACGTTTAGCGGGGGCACGAACCGCAGCACGTTTCCGGCCGTGGCGTTTACCAGAAAACCCTTGTCCCTTAAATCTTCGGACACCGGCCCGGCCGGCTCGGCCAGGGAAAGCCCCAGCATCAGCCCCAATCCCCTGGCGTTCTTGGCCAAGTGGGGGTATTTGGCCACCAGGATTTCCAGGCCGGCCAAAAAATGATCGCCCTTGTCCCTGACCGAGGCCAGGAAGGCCGGGACCAGAAGGCGGGTGGTCAGTTCCAGCGACAGGCCCATGGCCAGGGGGGCCCCGCCCACGGTGGTGGAGTGGCTGCCGGGCACCAGGGCGGCGCTGGGTTCCTCGGCGGATATCAGGGCCCCGATGGGAAAGCCGCAGCCCAGGGCTTTGCCCAAGGTTAACAGATCCGGCTTAATCCCAAAATGGCGGAAGGCAAAATCCTGGCCGGTCCGTCCCAAACCGGTTTGGATCTCGTCCAGAATCAGAAGGAGGCCCTTTTCGCGGCACAGATTGGCCACTTGCTGAAGGTAGTCTTTGGGGGGAACCAACACCCCGCCCTCGCCCTGGACCGGCTCGAGCATAACGGCGCAGACCTCGGGGGTAACCGCCGCCGCCAGGGCTTCAATCTCGCCAAAGGGCACGTGGACAAAGCCCTCGAGCATGGGCTGAAAGCCGTGGTGGAGGTTGGGCTGGCCGGTGGCCGAGATGGCGCCCATGGTCCGGCCATGGAAGGAGTTTTGGGCGGCCAAGATGTGGAAACGCCCAGGCCCATGGCGGTCGAAGGAATGCTTGCGGGCCATTTTTATGGCCGCTTCGTTGGCCTCGGCCCCGCTGTTGCAAAAGAAGGCTTTGGAGAGGCCGGTGGCCGAGGTCAGAAGCTCGGCCATTCTGACCAGAGGCTCGTTCCAATAGACATTGGAGACGTGCCAGAGGGTCTCGGCTTGCCGGCTCAGGGCCCGGGTGGCAAAATCCGGGGAGTGGCCAAAGGCGCAAGTGGCAATGCCGGCCACGAAGTCCAGGTATTCTTTGCCGTCGGCGTCCCAGACCTTGGTGCCTTCGCCCCTGACCAGGACCAGGGGTTGCCTTTTGACGTTACCCAGAAGATGTTTCTCGCCTAAGGATATAATTTCTTTCGTAGATAGTGGCATAAAAGCTTCTATATTTGATAATGTTAGGGGACGCGGTTAAATAAATAAAGAATAAAACTTGTGGCTTCTTCCCAATTTTAGTCATCAATCCGACTTTCGTCAAGCAAACATTTGGCCAAGGTACCCGCCCAAGCGGGCGCCCAAGGACCGTCGCCGGACTCAAAGGGTCCCGGTATCCCCCAGGGCCTTCCGGCCAGGGTCTCGGGAGGTCGGCCCCGGGAGGTCGGTCCCGGGGGCGCCGAGCCGGACGCGCTGAGAGCGTCCATATGGCCGTTTTGGCGACCGGAGGGTAGGGAGGTACCTTCTCGGCTAAAAGATCTCACCACGAGCGCGTGAGGGGCCTTTACGGGCCGATTTGGAGGTGGTCACTTTAGAGGGTTACCTCTGTCCCGCAACCCCTGTCGGTGAAGAGTTCCAAAAGAAGGGCATGGGGTACCCTTCCGTCAATAATCGAGGAGGTCCCGCAGCCGCCCTTCAGGGCGGTCAGGCAGCAGTCCAGTTTGGGAAGCATGCCCCCGGTGATGGCCCCGGATCGCTTAAGTTCCAGGATTTGGGACTCCGACAGGCGCTCCAGCAGGGTGCCTTCCTTGTCCAGTACCCCGGTGACGTCGGTGAGCAGAATCATTTTTTTGGCGGCCAGGGCCACGGCCACCGCCCCGGCCACGGAGTCGGCGTTTATGTTGTAGGTGGTCCCGTTGTCGTCTACGCCTATGGGGGCGATGATGGGTATGAAGCCGCCGGCGGTCAGGTGGTTCAAAAGGGCCACGTTTATCGAGGTGGGCTGGCCCACCAACCCGATGTCAATGATTTCTTCCGATGAGGGGTCCTCGCCGGGACTGGCCGGTGTCTTGGGGAGCCTTTTGCGGACGGCCCGGATGAGCCCGGCGTCTTTGCCGGAAAGGCCCACGGCCAAGGACCCGGCCCGGGTGACCCGGCTGACGATGTCTTTGCCGACTCGGCCGCAGAGGACCATCTCGACCACTTCCATGGTGGCCTCGTCGGTGAACCTCTGGCCTTCGACGAAACGGAAATCGATCTTCAGGCGGTTCAAAAGCTCGTCGATCTGGGGGCCGCCGCCGTGGATGACCACCGGGTTCACGCCCACGAAACGAAGTAGCGATATGTCCTGGGCAAAACGGTTTCTCAAATCCTCGTCAACCATGGCGTGACCGCCATATTTTATGACCAGGGTGGAACCGCTGTAGCGCCTAATGTAGGGAAGGGCCTCGACTAACAGGTCGGCCCTGGTCGCGGTCATATACGCTCCTTAAGAAAGATTTTCCAACTATACCCAACTATACTCAACTATGCCCTACCAAACCCTTACCAACCAATGACCTCGGCCGTCAAGGGTCTCAGGGCGCAAGGTCTCGGGGCCCCGGGAACCCGGCGCCCGGCGTCTTGGGATTTTTGGTCCATCCCCGCAAGGGGTGGTTAGGGCTGGCGGCTAAAGGATAAACTTGGACAGATCGGTGTCGGTTACGATTTCGGTCAGGCGTTTCTTGACGTAGTCCGGGGTGACCAGTATCTGGGCCGGGGAGATGTCCGGGGCCTCGAAGGAGACCTCGTCCAAGAGGCTCTCCATGATTGTGGAAAGCCTTCTGGCCCCGATGTTTTCGTTACTCTCGTTAACCTGCCAGGCCATGGCCGCCAGTTCTTCTATGGCCTCGGGGGTAAACTCGATCTCCACCCCTTCGGTGGACATGAGGGCCTTGTACTGCCGGATCAGGGCGTTTTGCGGCTCGGTCAGGATGCGGACGAAGTCTTCCTTGGAGAGCGGGGAAAGCTCAACCCTTATGGGAAAACGGCCCTGAAGCTCGGGCATCAGATCGCTGGGCTTGCAGGAATGGAAGGCCCCGGCGGCGATGAAAAGAATATGGTCCGTTTTGATGAAGCCGTATTTGGTGGAAACGGTGGACCCTTCGACCAGGGGCAACAGATCCCTCTGCACGCCCTCGCGGCTCACGTCCGGGCCCCGGAATCCGCCGCCCTTAACGCAGATCTTGTCGATCTCGTCGATGAAAACCAAGCCCTGTTGTTCTACCCGTTTTTTGGCCTCTTCGATGACCTGTTCGTTGTCGACCAAACCGCTGGCCTCTTGCTGGGTCAGTATCTCCATGGCCTGGGCGGCGGTCACTTTGCGTCGCTGGCGTTTTTTGGGAATGAAGCTGGAGAGCGTTTCGTTGAGGTTCTTTTCCAGATCCTCAAGGCCCACGGTCCCAAAAAAATGGGGCCTTTGGTTTTGGGCGTCGACGACGATCTCCACCTCGGCGTCCATGAGTTTGCCTTCCTGGAGAAGTTTTTTGAGCTTTTTTTTGGTGTTGGTCTGGGACTGGCCGTCGGCGGACTTAAAGCCCGGGAGCACGAGATCGACCACCTTGTCGGCCGCCGCTTCCGAAGCCTTGGCCATATTGGCCTCGACCATCTCGGATTTGACCATGGTGTAGGCCTGCTCCATCAGATCCCTGATAATCGATTCCACGTCCCGCCCGACGTAGCCCACCTCGGTGAACTTGGAGGCTTCGACCTTGATGAAGGGCGAGTTGGTCAGTTTGGCCAGCCTTCGGGCGATCTCGGTCTTGCCGACGCCGGTGGGCCCAATCATGATTATGTTCTTGGGGGTTATCTCTTCCCTTAGATCCTCCGGGGCCACCAACCGCCGCCAGCGGTTCCTCATGGCGATGGCCACCGATCTCTTGGCCTTGGCTTGGCCGATAATGAAGCGGTCGAGTATGGAAACTATGACCTTGGGAGTGAGAGACAGGACGTGATCGGTTTTGTCCGGCAAGGGAACGGGGGCTAAAGTGGTCGGTAGTTGGTGGTTCATGGTATTTGTTTGAGCCGCTAAATGAAGCGCATTCCTTCCGTTGGTGGCAGTTAAACTGCCGAAAAATGGTGGTTCCGGCCAATCCCCCTGAATAATCCGGGACATTGGCCCTGACTAATGGCCCAAGGGCTTTAGGCCTTGGACGGTACCGTTTCCAGGACCTCCAGGGTAAAATTGTCGTTGGTGTAAACGCAAATCTCCGAGGCGATCTTCAAGGCTTCGGTGGCGATTTCCCCGGCGGTCAGCGTCTTTGAGTGTCTCAGCATAGCCTTGGCAGCGGCCAGGGCGTAAAAACCCCCGCTCCCGATGGCCAACACCTCGTCGTCGGGCTCGATGACGTCGCCGGTTCCGGAGATTAAAAACATGTGCTTGGCGTCGCAGGCCAATATCATGGCCTCCAAGCGCCTAAGTATCTTGTCGGTGCGCCAGCTCTTGGCCAGCTCCACCGCCGCCCGCACTAAATTCCCCGAGTACATGGTCAGGCGGTTTTCCAAATGCTCCATGAGCGAGAAGGCGTCGGCCGTGCTTCCGGCCACCCCGCAAATAATCTTGTCCTCGTGAAGGCGCCTGACTTTCTTGGCCCCGCCCTTCATGACCACGCTATTGAACGACACCTGCCCGTCGCCGCAGACGGCCACCTGGCCATTGTGCCGAACCATCAGTATGGTCGTTCCCTGAAACTCCGTCCCCATCAGCTTTTCCTTACCCTCTGTCAAAATGTGTTTCATAAAAAATGTCGGTCCCTATAAACTTTCCCTTACCATCGGTCTGACCGCGATTCCCCAACATGCCTCTCCCCTAAGCTTTCCCTTACCCTCGGCCTGACCGCGATTCCCCAAAAAATGCCTCTCCCCTAAGCTTTTCCTTTCCCTCGGCCTGACCGCGATTCCCCAAAATGCCGCTCCCCTAAGCTTTTCCTTTCCCTTACCATCGGTCTGAACCCGGTCCCCAAAAAATGCCGGTCCCCATTAGCTTTTCCCTTACCATTGGTCTGAACCCGGCTTGGGGCCAGGTATCGCTACCGTCTTTGGGGCCCGCCGTTGGAACCACCTTCGGGGGCCGGCTCGAGGACGACCAATTCGTTTCCGGTCAGATCCCTTTCGACCAAAGCCCTTAGCCCCGGGTCGTCAGAGTCGCCTCCGTTTCCGATTTCGTCCCCAGCGGCATTAGGGGGCAGGATGGCCCTGGGGTGGGCCAAATAGGCCTTTTTTAGGGCGGCCAAGTCCAGGTGTGTGTAGCGCTCGGTAGTCGACAGGCTCGAGTGCCCCAGCATCTCCTGAATGGCTCTCAGATCGGCACCGGCCTCCAAGAGATGGGTGGCGAAACTGTGCCTGAGCCCGTGGGGCCCAATCTGGTCGGCGCCCAGCCCGGCGGCCACCAGTCTCTTGCGCAAGACCCGGCGGACCTCCCTATCCTGAAGCCTTCCGCCTCGGGTTCCCAAAAAAATGGCCGCCCCGGCAGCGCCCTCCGGCTCGGCCCACGTCGCCAAGCGGGGTCTAAGCGCCAGGTAAGCCCCAAGGGCTTCCAGGGCCGGCTTGCCCACCGGGGCCAGGCGGTCCTTACCGCCTTTGCCCGAGCGCACCAAAACCCTGGTCCTTTCAAAATCCACGTCGCCCAGATCCAGCCCGACCAATTCACCGACCCGTAGGCCCGATGAGTAGGCCAGCTCCAACAACGCCGAGTCCCTGGCCGCCACCGCTTCCCCGACCCTATGGGCCCGGCTTAGGGGCGCCGGTTCCCCGACCCTATCGGCCCGGTTTAGGGGCGCGTGTTCACCGACCCTAGCGGCTTGGCTTAGGGGCGCCGGTTCCCCGACTCGTCCGGCCTGGCTTAGGGGCGTAGGCTTATCGGCCAGTTCCGGAAAACGGTCCCCAGACGGAACGGAATCGGGTCCTACCCGGTTGCCTGGGCCGACCGGGCAGTCCAATAGGGACTTGGCTTCGGCCTGGGTTAAAAACCTCGGCTGGGGCTTGGCCTTTTTTGGCCCGGCTATTTCCAGAAAAGACGTTTCCCCAACCAGGCCCTTGTCGCGCAAATAGCGGTAAAAACTACGTACGGCCGAAAGGGCCCTCGAAATCGAAGCGTTATTTCTGGTATCTTTGAGTTTAAACATGAACGATTTAAACTCTTGGCGTCCGGCGCTAAGGCAATCCTTGCCCCGCTCGGCCAAAAAACCGTCCCAGAGCGCCAAATCGACCGCGTAGGCCCTGAGGGTGTTCGGGGAACAACCCTCGATGGCGCCCAGTTGGCCGATGAAATTGTCTATCTCAAGGCTCATGGCCCACCTATCCGGTGGCCTCCCCCGACCTCCCCAGTCCGGTAACCCCCAGGCTGTTGGTCACCGTTCTCACGGCTGGGCCGGGATAATGGGCTGCCGGTGGGTGTAAACCCCATCGTCCAGAACCAGCTGCCTAGCCAAGCGGCTGGCCGGGTTAAGGGCCAAGGGGCCCAGCAGATTAGCCGTCATGTCTTGGGGCCGCCCGGCCGGGATGGTGACGATGGCGAAAAGGGTAATCTCCCCAGGCTTGGCTTTGAGTTCCTCATGGAGGCCCTCGGGCAGCTTGGGATTGTAGTCTTCCTTAAAGAGGACCGGGTTAACCAAGACCAGGGCCAGGGTCGGATCGTCAAGGCTCTGCAGCCAATAAAATGGAGCGTCGGTTGGCCGCTGGATGAGGACATACCTGACCAGGTTCGGGAAGCCGATGATGCCGCCCAATATGGAGATCACCGACTCCTCCCGAAATTCCATTTCCCCGAAGCGGTCGGTGGCTATCTTGACGGTTTTGGTAGCCGCGTCATTAGTGTGGTTGGTAGTCATCGCTGGTCCTCGGGCTTCCGGCCGACCAAAAATTTGGCCGCCGTCTCCAGGTCCGAAGTCCTGGTTTCAACGGAGACGAGGTTCTGCTCCTGAATGCGCAAAAAAACCTCCTCGCGGTGTACGGACCACTCCGCCGGGGCTTGGATGCCGAGCCTCACCTGGCGTCCCTTGACGTCAACCACCTGGATCTTGATGTCGTCGCCGATGGTCACGATCTCGCCGATCTTACGCGTTAGAATCAGCACCTCTGTTTTCGTTGCCCTCCGTTAAACGTTTCGTCTGGCCCCGTCCGCCCGGTTCGCCGGTCGCCCCAGAACCCGGCATCTCGGTCCCCGGTCCTTCCGGCCCCCGTCCCCGAGGACCGTCGGGGATCCCGCCGGGGATCCACCCAAGGTTCCTTAGATCTTTTGGTCCCGGCCTTGCCTGGGGCGGTAAGTAGAAATAATACACGCGTATAGGCGTTCAAACAAGTTTTTTTAGAAATGATCGAACCCTGGCGCGTTTACCGATCCGGCGCCCTTGTCGCGCCCTGGCCCCAGTCAATCGCCCGAGCGGTAAAAGTCCTTCTAAAAAGAACCATATCATATATCCATGGAAAGTATAATTAGCCAGTAACCAATTGTCAAACGGCTTTAAAATTTAAGCTAAATAAACAATCCATGAATAAAACTAACAAACATTACACTCCAGATCGTTACCCCCGGAAGGCATGGCGCCACGGCGGTTATCGCTTTGGCCTCACGGCGTCGGTGGCTTTGGCCGCCCGGCGCAAGTGGTTCTGGCCACCCGCCCGATTTCTCGGGAAAAAGGGACCAGATATTTAAAGGTGTGTCCTAGTTTGGCCTTTGTCAAGTCTCAAATCCCCTAAAATTAACGCGTTCGCATTTTTTGATCGTCCGATCCGCCGGCGTCTCGTAACCGTTAACGGCCAAGCCATACAGAACTGTACAATTGATAAACCCTTATGCCATAACCCAAATTTTCACGCCTTGAATTTCCGGACCGGACAATTTTCTCCTGCCTTCCGCCCCCATCAAAACAACTCACTGACTCCACGACTCCAGACAACCAGACAGTTGCCAAACGCCGATATTTGTGTCATATTTCCTTTTAGGATTCGCTAAGAGTTCCGCGCTAGCCGACGAATTAGCGCTAGTC
>JAIRNQ010000161.1 GCA_031257955.1 Deltaproteobacteria bacterium
CTAAGTTTTTTATGTGCTGGTCGTCGTCGGAGATCTCGGCGGCGTTTTTTAGTTTTACGTACTGTTCAAGGTTGGTGACGTCAACGCCGCCGCTCGGGCCGCCCTCGTAAAGCCCGGTCGCGCCCTTAACCGAAACGTTAAAGGCGTAGATGTCGCCGATGAGTTTTCTGAGGTTGGTTTGGTTGAGGATGACCGGCTCGGGCCTGATGTTGGCTACCCTTCTGACGTCGTCCAAAACGGCCTGGTAGAAGGGGTGGCGAACGCCTACCTTGAGAACGCTTCCCTCCACGCCCAGCGGCAAGACCAAGTGCCGGTAGGCAAAGGATCGGGGCAGCAAGCGGGTCACGTAGTCGCTGTCGAGCTCCCTTTGCTCGACCCTCAAATATTGCAGCCCGCTGTCTTGGGCCATGAGGTGGGCCAAAACGTCGTCGTCGACCAGGCGCCCCTCGGCCGCCCCCAAAAGCGGTAGCTTCAGGCTAACCACGTAATCGAGCGGGTCGGCCATCTGCAAGGTCCTGGGCTCGTTGCCGTGGCGCTTGACGTTCTTGAAGGCCGTCCCATAATCCGCGGCCAGGGACTGGCTTTGGCTTTGCCCTATCAGCCCGGCGTTGAGCAACAGCCCCAAGAGGTACTCGACCGTAAATTTGCCATTCGCGGCTTTAGCCATTCAGATTCACCACAATAAAACTGCCCCAGGCCCCAAAGCTGGCCCGGGGTCCCAAATCCGGACCGGGGCTCTGCCCGGGCCGGCGGAGGCCGCAATCGGTCCCTCGGGCGGCCATTCCCTGGCGGGACGGGGCTGCCCGGGCCGCGGCGGCATGGCCGTGGGTCGCTCGGCTTCAGGACGATAATACTATAAAACGGAGAGCTTTTCCATTACGGCCACAAGATTGTGTGTGCCATTGGCCTGAATTTAAGCGGGATTACTGGCCTAAAGTCCAATACGGCGATCCCTGGCCGGGCTTTCCGCCTATCCGGGGCGGTCCCAGCCAGTCCGGACCGACTCCAGCCGGTCCGGATCGGCCGCGAGAGACGACAAATCAGTCGGTTCTGGTTTTTGGACGACACCGGGCCGGACGGGGTCCGTTACAGGGTCAAGGGACTTTTGTATAGCTATAACTATATGTAATCACCTTAAAAAATTGTAGCGTTGGCCCGGGCGCCAATCTCGTCCCCGGGCGCTTCGGTCGGTTCTCCCCGCTCCGATCCGGTCGGATGTCGGAGGGTCAACCCCAAACGTTAGAAGTTTTTGGCGAAAAAATGGCCCGTGTTAGTTTTTTGCTCGATGGCCAAAAGTTCCATAAAAATAACCGTCACCAATAAAACCTGAATAATCCAGGCTAAAATAATTTTGAAGAGTTTTTAACCAAAACGATCTTTAAAAAGTAAGACTTGTTTTATAAAATAAATGTTTTAAACATATTAAATAATTTTTATGACTGTTTAAGCTGGCAAAGATCTGATCTTAGGTATCTATTATTTATTTAAAAATATTAGTCAATATAATTATAGAAATTAGAGTATTAAAATTAATTTTCAACTGATTCCAGGGCAATTTTTTTAGGACATCGATCCTGTTTTAGCCATGCAACTTTTCTAGTCTTTTTGGGCCATTTTTAGGCAAGGGCTGGGATTTTGCAAAAAAACTAACGTTGGTTATGGAATAAAAAGACTGGGTTCATGGAGCGTATAATGCATTATTACAATAGCAACAGTCGTTGAATTTAATGCCTAGTTACTTATATAACGTAATTATTTAATCTGGGTCCCGAAACTCTTGAAAAAATTTCTCAGACGGTGGTATTATGGGTCATCAAGCTGACAAGTCCAGTCCTTTGGGTCTGGCTCGCCCGCCGTCCTCGGTCCCACACGAGGATGGTTGGAAGGTTTTAATGCAAGGGCCCTGGACGGGGCCGTCGAAGGCGATGGCCGGTTTTCCGGCCGAGGCCCATTTCGGCGCCTACCGTCGCCCGGTTCGCCAACGGTCGCTTTGGTACCCATCGGTTGCCGGGGTGGCCAACGGTCGTCCGGGACGTCACCGTCACCCGGGTGGCCAACGGTCGCTTTGGTAGCCATCGGTTGCCGGGGTGGCCAACGGTCGTCCGGGACGTCACCCGTCACCCGGGTGGCCAACGGTCGCCTTGGTAGCCATCGGTTGCCAGGGTGGCCAACGGTCGCCTTGGTCGCCTCGGCCGCATTGTTTACCCAAACCGCGAGTGCGCGTTGCCAGGCCGTAACGAGTTTCACCCGACCATGGAATAAAATCCCACTTTTATTACGAACGGTAGTTCGAACGTAACATGGTCTGGGACAATGGTTTTTTTCTTTTTTTGCCTGTTCGGCGGCGCCCGTTGAGGCGCGCCGCTCGGCTGGCGGGGGTATGCCTTAAATGACCTCGACAGACGTAACCACTATGGAGAGTCCAAAAAATCTACTTCAAGTCGCCCTCGAAGCGGCCAATGCCAGTGGCAGGTATCTTGCCGAAGGTTTTGGCCGGGCAGTTGACGTTAAATTCAAGGGTGACATAGATCTGGTCACCCAGTACGATTTGGGCTCCGAGGAGATCATCCGCAAGATTCTCAACCGGAATTATCCGGGCCATTCCATCTTGGGCGAGGAAGGGGGACTCCAACCCTCCAAATCCGCCTACCGCTGGTACATCGACCCCCTGGACGGGACGACCAACTTTTCCCGAAACCACGCCTTCTTTGCCGTTTCCATTGCCTGCTGCCTGATGATTCCCGGAAGGCCCCCTAGGCCGTTGGCTGCCGTGGTCGAGGCCCCGGTTCTCCGGGAGACCTACTGGGCCTATGAGGGCGGCGGGGCTTGGCTCAGCCAGGACATCCCCGGCCGGGGGCCAATAGAGGACCGGGTCAAATCCACCCAGGTGACCAATCCTTTGCAAGCCTAGGTCTGTACCGGTTTTCCTTACGACGTGTCTAAACGCACGGCCAAGGTGGTGGAACCGCTGACCAAGATCCTACCCAAAGTTCAGGCGGTGAGAAGGGCCGGCGCGGCCTCCCTGGACATGGCCTACGTGGCCGCCGGGCGAGCCGAGGGTTACTTCGAGTTTGGCCCCAAGGCCTGGGATTTGGCCGCCGGCATATTGCTGGTGACCGAGTCCGGTGGCTTGGTCAGCGACATAACCGGTGGGGCTTACGTTCTCGAGAAAAGCGAGAGCATCATCGCCGCCGGCTCGGCCTTCCATCCCATTTTGGTCTCGCTCATTAACTGAGCCCCACCATGACCTTACTACCTACGCCCGCTTTGGTCGCGGCCCCCGGCCGGGCCAAAGCTTGGGTGAAGGGACCCCTTCGGACTGCCGTTTCCCCCAAAACCTTTTGGCCCCGCCTTTAATCCTTAAATACCCAAAAACGAAATTGATACAAAAAAAAATAAGGCCGGGCGATTTTGGCCGCCCGGCCAGGGGAAAATCACGCGCTCGTTTTGGCCCCCGAAAGGGAGCGGCGTTTCTTGGCGAAAAGGGGGTCCCGTTGCGCCAAGGGGCCATTTTTGGCGTCGGCGCCGAAAGGGTGCCGAAAAACCTTGGGCCCGAGAAACTAAAAGAGCCCCAGCCCGGAGAGATCCTCGCCGGCCAGGATGCGGTCGATGTCCAGGAGGATTTTAACCCCCTTGCCGATCTTGGCCATGCCCAGGATGTATTCGGTGTTGAGCCTGGAGCCAAAGGCCGGGGCGGCCTCGATGTCGTCGGCCTTGATGTTTACCACCTCGGAAACGTAATCGACCACGATACCGATGTGAATGAATTTTTCCGGGTTCACGGCCACGTCAACCACGATGATGCTGGTGCGGTCGGTGTACTCGGCCTCGCTCATGGCGAATTTTAGTCTTAGATCGACCACCGGTATGACTTTGCCGCGAAGGTTTATGACCCCTTTGACGAAGCCGGGGGTTTGCGGGACCGAGCGGATGGGCATCATGCCGATGATCTCGCGAACCTTTAGGATGCCGATTCCGTATTCTTCGTTGGCTAGCGAGAAGGTCAAAAACTTGCCTTCCTGTCCGGCTGCCCGGCCTTTGTTAAGCTCGGGTTGGTTTCTCGCTGAAGTTGCTGCGCTCATATAATAACCCAAGTTGCGCCCCCATTTCGCTGGGGGGAGATATTGTTATGCCACTAAAAACCGGACATTTCGCCGAGGCTCCGCGGGGAGCCCCCGCCCTTTGGGAGGCGGGGCGTTTTCGTTAGTTGAAAGTAAAATAAAAGCCCGATAACCCCTTAACGTTGCCGCCAACGGCGGCGGGTACCTATAGACACTATACTAAAATTACGACTTTATCACAAACTTTGTTTGATTTGGGAAGGTTAAACTGGCTTTCCTCCGTCTAACCGGGCCTTGCCAGAAACGACCGAAAGCTCTTTACCTAAAAATCAAGTTTTTAATCTTTAAATACTAATAATTTTATTCTCAATTCGCAAACACATTTACTTTAATTAAAAACAAATTTAATGACAACTGACATATCGCTATTGGAACAATCTATTCTGGCAATAGATCATTAATAGATATCTAATCAGTAACTAAACAGTTTCATACACTGTTCTTTTTATAGTTAAACGGCTGGCAAATTTACGACTAAACTTATAGGAGTTTGGTTTAAGTTCGCCAATGGCACCCTTGGGCGATTAAAACGGCGGACTCCCGCCGGACCAATCAAGCTTCCTTTTTTGGAAGTTGTTTCAGTTTAGCCCAGTTGGCGCCCAAAATCCAGAGCCAAGCGGCTTTATGGTGTCTGGAAATACCAAAAAAATTCAAAAATCCTATTCGCTACCCAAAGCTGGCCGGCAAGTCTTGCCGGCCGGGGATATCTCGCTCCTTGGCTTAAACGGCCGGCGGCGCCTGGCCGATGAGGGCCGGCTTGTGGCCCCAGACGATGGCCGCCGCCCCGAAGGTATAGTGCCGGTAGCCCAACCCGACGAAGCCGGAACGGCGTAAATCGTCGATCAGGCGTGCCGGGTGCGGAAACTTCAGTACCGAGTCGCCCAGGTAGGCGTAGGCGTCGCCGGGGATCTGGTAGATTTGGTTGGCCACGAAGGGGATGACCCTCTTTAGGTGAAAGCGGCGCAGGGGGGCCAAGAGGGAACGGGGCTCGAAGACGACTTCAAGGACCAGGAAACGACCGCCGGGCTTGAGGAGCCGCAGGACCGAAGCGTAGAGGGCTTTTTTTTCGGCGATGTTTCTGAGCCCGAAGGAAATGGTTATCGAGTCGAAAGATTCGGCCGGCAGATCCGGCCTCACGGCATCGCCCAGGACCAAGTCCGGCGAGGGTCCGGTCAATAGTCCCGAGTCGGTGGCCGTTTGGATTTTTTCGCTGGCCAGCCAGAGCATGGGCTCGGAGAAGTCCAAGCCGGTTACTTTGGCCATGGGGCGAAACTTTTTTATCGAGAGTATTTGCTCTCCCGTGCCCGTGGCCAGATCCAGGAATTTCCCAGGGGCATCGGGTGGGCCTGGGGAGTCGGGAGTGCCGGGAGATCCCTTGGCGCCATGGGAACCATCGGGTCCCGGCTTCCCCGGGACCCAAAGGCGGCGGCTGAGACCGTCCCGCCAAAAGGCGTCCCGGCCAAGGCTCATCAGCGAGTTTAGCGAATCGTAACGGCCGGAGATGTCCGAGAACATTGCCTCGATGTCGGCGGGCCCAGTTCGTGGGTGGGGCGTCTGGGATTCAGGCATGCTCGCGACCGCGGCCAATGGCCAGTGGGGACGTTTTAGGAAAAGGGCCCAAGCTTATCGGTTCGCCGGTTCGGCCAGGGGCCTTGGGCCAAAAGGGTCCGGTCCCCCCTCCGCTTGGCCGGTAAAGCGCCGGAAGGCAAAGGGAGCGGAAAAGGTCAACAGCAAATGATATCTCGGCAACCGTCCAGGGAGTCGCGCACGTAAGTGGCGCC
>JAIRNQ010000245.1 GCA_031257955.1 Deltaproteobacteria bacterium
TTTATTGTCGCCTGCTCCTGCGGCATACTCATACTACTCATACGATCGGGTTTTGGTTTTTAACGTTTCGCGACGGGGCCGCGGAACCGGGTATATTCCGTCGGTCCCTAATTTCCGGCTAGTTGGTTATGTTGGTTTATACCCTGAAAGTGTTTTCTCTCGTCTGCCCTAAGGGTATCTCTCCCGTTCCTTTCCCATCTTTTACAACATTTTGTTTCCGGCCCGTATCTTTGACGCGTTCGCGATAAGTCTCTTTTCCCAGTTGCCGATGCTTTAACTCATTGAATATTGGGGTTATGCTTCGCCATTTTCACAATTTTGGGGTTTCCGCGAAGGCATGGTCTTTAGTAATCGCTGGCGACGTTAACTTTAAACGGGCTAAATGACCGGGCGCTCCCCGGCGGGAAACCATTTTCAAAGGGCGGGGATCGGGGCCAATCGCTCCGCGTCCGGCCAAAAACGTCTGCCGGTTAAGCTGAACCCCGCACTGGGCGAAAGAAAAATGGTGGTCGGTGGGCGAGGTTGTGTCAAGAATGATTAGGGGCTGTGAACGCGCGAGGCCAGTTTGCCCTAAGCCCAGGTTCTCGGATAACCTGGGTTAGCTTCACCGTGAACGGTTACAGGGCATTTAGGGTCCATTCCTTCGTCGCTTACCCCCCGATTGTCAGCTTAATTCAGTTGGTCCGGAAGCCCCAAAGAAAAGCTCGCATAACTTAATCCGAACCGGAAGCGACCGCTTTGGCCATGGCCAAGGTCAGGCCGCCGCGCCACCAACCGGGGGCCGGGGGACCTTGGGCCGGAGGAATAAGTTTATTCCCCAAAAAACCCGCCAACCGAAGGGAGAGCCGACGGCGAGTGGCCGTGGCCGCTGCGCTCCTAAGGTTTGGCGAGAACGGGTCGGAAAGGCCACAATAAATGTCATGCCCGAAATGGCCAGTAATGCCGCGTCGTAAAACTAATTTTGGCGGGTCGCCCCGCGGGTGGCGCGAGAAGGCGTTGATTATCGGCTGGAAATTAAGTATACTATGAGTAACTAAAAGACCGGTTAACGGAGAACCCAGGGTCGTCTTTGGCCTAGGCCGACGGGGACTTAAGTGGGCCTTTTTGTTTTTAGGGAAGGAAGGAAGAGAGTAAGCCCGTTAGGGCAAAACATAAGAAGGACGGCCAATGACTGGAACGGAATGGAAGCTGAAGCCCTCCGACATCGAGGCCAAAAGCTTTTCGATCATCGACGCCGAGGCCGGGGCCCACGATTGGGACCCTAGAAGTTGGCAATTGGTCAGAAGGTTAATCCATACCTCGGCCGATTTCGACTACGTTAAAGACACGGTCATAAGCCCGGGGGCCATAGAGGCGGGGATTCAAGCCTTAAACGACGGAAGCATAGTTTTAACCGACACCAATATGGCCCTAAGCGGCATAAACCTGCGCCGCCTGGGGAACTTCGGCAACACCATGGCCTGTCTGGTGGACGACATCAGGGTCATCAATCTGGCCACCAAAACCGGTATGACCCGGTCCATGGCCGCGGTCGACGTGGGTTTTTCCACCATCAGCCACCAGGGCCAGCCCGAGGGGGCGATTTGGGTTTTCGGGAACGCGCCGACCGGTCTCTTCCGGCTCCTGGAACGGGTAAAGAACGATCCTAGCCTGCCTACGCCCCGTCTGGTGGTCGGCCTTCCGGTCGGGTTCGTCAATGCCTTGGAGTCGAAAAAAGCCTTGATTGATTCGGGCCTGCCTTATTTCATCACCAACCGGGGCCGCAAGGGCGGCTCCAACGTGGCCGCGGCCACCATCAACGCCCTGTCGGCCTTGGCCCGCGAGGAATGCTCGCTCGCCCAGACCCCGGGAACGTCGGGTTCGGCTAATGGGCCAAGCTCACCCGGTTCGCCTAAAGAGCCGGGTGAAGGCGGCGACTCTTGAGCGGGGGCCCGATTGCCCGGCCGGCCGTTCTGGTGGCCGCCCCTTCTTCGGGCCAGGGCAAGACCACGGTCACGGCCGCCTTGGCCAGACGCCACCGACTGGCTGGGCGAAAAGTCAGGGCCTTTAAGTGCGGCCCGGATTTCCTGGACCCGACCATATTGGCGGCCGCCTCCGGAAACCCCGTTTATCAATTGGATTTGTGGATGGTGGGCGAGGCCGGTTGCCGGGCCCTTTTGCGGCGGGCCGCCGAAGAGGCGGATCTGGTCGTCGTCGAGGGGGTTATGGGCCTCTTTGACGGCGAACCCTCGGCCGCCGATCTGGCCGAATTGTTCGGCTTGCCCATCCTGGCCCTAATCGACGCCCGGGCCATGGCCCAGAGCTTCGGGGCCGTGGCCTTGGGGCTTTCGGTTTACCGACCCTCGCTTAGCTTTTGGGGTTTTTTGGCCAACCGGGTGGCCGGCCCCTCCCATGCCGAACTCCTCAAAAATTCCCTTCCTCCGGGCCTCAAATGGCACGGATCCCTCAGAAGGGGCGGGGATCTGGAACTTCCCAGCCGCCACCTGGGCTTGGTCCAGGCCGGCGAGCTAAGCGATCTGGAAAAGCGCCTGGATTTGGCCGCTGCCGAGCTGGCCGCCCAAACCCCGGACGATCTTCCGCCCGAGGCCAACTTTCTCCCGGAAAGGCTTCCGGAACCGGGCCGGCCCCTGGAGGGAAAACGCTTGGCCGTGGCCCGCGACGAGGCCTTCGGCTTCATTTATCAAGCCAACTTGGATTTATTGCGCCAGATGGGGGCCCAGCTAAGTTTCTTCTCGCCCCTGGCCGCCGACCGGCTGCCGGCCGGCGCCCAGGCCCTCTACCTTCCCGGCGGCTACCCCGAGCTGCACTTGGATACCCTGGCCGCCAACCGGGCCCTGGCCCAAGACATCGCCGACTTCCATCGGGCCGGCCGTCCCATCTTGGCCGAGTGCGGGGGCCTTCTCTACCTACTGGAATCCCTTTCCCACGGGGGCCAAACCGGGACCATGGTCGGTCTCCTGCCCGGCCGGGCCGAATTGTCCGGGGGCCTTAAGGGTCTGGGGCTCATGGAAGCCGAGATGCCCGGCGGGCCTTTAAGGGGCCACTCTTTTCATCACTCCCACCTATCGATGGATCTAACCCCCCTTTGCCGAGCCAAGCGCCGGGACGGAAGGCCGGACCGCCTCGAGGTGGTCTACCGCCAAGGCCGACTCACGGCCAGTTACATCCACTTCTACTTTCCTTCCAACCCCCAAGCGGTCGCTGAAATTTTCTCCTAAATTAGCTCTCAACCCTCATGGCTCAGGCGTGGCCTCCCCCGTAGGCTCGGGCGTAGTTTCGGGCTCGGGCGTGGTCTCTCCCGTAGGCTCGGGCGTAGTTTCGGGCCCGGGCGTAGTTTCGGGCTCAGGCGTGGGCGCCGGCCCGGGTTCGGGTTCGGGCGTGGGCGCCGGCCCGGGTTCGGGCTCTGGCGTAGTTGCCGGCTCGGGTTTGGGCTCTGGCGTAGCCGCCGGTTTCGCGGCGGAGACGGTGGGGTCTGGGCCGGGCTCGTCAATTGTAACCGGGTTGGGGGTTTGTCCTTCCCAGTCGACTATGAGTAGGGACGCGTCCAGGGAGTGGCAGCCGTTTTCGGCGGCTTTGTCATACCAATCCTTGGCCGCCTCGTCGCTTTGTATCGTTCCCCAACCGTTTCCGTAAAAGAGGCCTACCAGATATTGGGCCTGGGGTAGCCCGGTGTCGGCCACGCGTTTGGCCAGGGCGAAAGCCGCCTCGGGATCCTGCTTGATGCCCCAGCCGGTGGCCTGGGCCATGGCCAAAAAATATCCGGCCCGGTGAAAGCCCATATTGTTGGCCTTGGCCCAAAGTTCGGTCGCCTTCTCGTAGCTTTGCTTCACCCCCAAGCCGGCGGCGTTCATGACGGCCAGGTTAAAGACCGCCTGGGGAATGCCACGCTCGCCCGTCTGACTAAACCATTGGGCGGCCTTTTCGTGGTTGGCCACCTCGGGGGGCCCGGTCAGGTAAATGACACCCAGCTCGAAGCCGGCCCGGACGCTGCCGCCCAAGGAGGCCTTTTCGTAGGCGGCGATGGCCCCGGGCCAATCGATTGGCCCGGCTAGGCCCAATCGCAAAATATCGCCCACCCTGAGATAACCCAGCTCGGCGCCCTTTTCGGCGGCCTTGCGGAAATTGGCCAGGGCTTGGCCGTACTCGCCTCTGTACTCGAATTTTTGGGCTTTTTCGATATAATTTTCAACTGAAGTAAGGCTTTGATATATAATTATTGATAATATTATGGCAACGGCCAGGCTTATGCCTACCACCAGGGGGGTTTTTTTGAAGGGAGCGGCTTGGGGCGTATGTTCGTTCTCTGGCATGTTCTCACCCGCGGGCGTTTGGCCGCCGAAGCGGTCGGCGGTCGGTTTCGGGGACGGAAGTCGGGGCCCGGGAGGGCCAGGTGGACACGGGGATGATGGGGGCCCGACGGTTTAAGGTTAACAAAAATCATAAAATCGCTCAAGTTATTTTGGCCGGCCGCCCGGGTTGAGAGCCGCCTTCGCCGGGCCCAAGCCGGGTGGACTGGGGGACCTTAAGCCCGAGCGCCGGGGAGGGGGAGGCGGTAGGTGGAAATCGGGTTAACCAAAATTGCTGAAAGGGGTAAATTTAGCGTCAGTACCGGGAGTCGTTTCTTTGGTCGGTAATCAGGGAAAGGAGTTAGAGAAAAGCGATAGCTACATTGGGTGTAAATAGTAGAAATTTTAACGTTTTTTGATAATTGTACCCAAGAAACGGGCTAATAAACCAATTTTGCCAAAATGGGAAGGTAAAGTTACGATCGGCTCTAAAGACGCTGCCAAACGATGGAAAGAAAATAAATGATTGGGATTGGCGTGCTAAATTTGGGATATTTTGTTGGCCGGTTGTGGGAGGGCCGGAAAACCACCCCGGCGACGGGACCGGGAGGGCGGGGAGACAATGGGGCCAAGGACGGGGTTTGGGCTGGGCCTGGGCGGGGACCAGAGGCGGAGCTGGACGGGGCTCAGTTGGCCCTGGGCGGAGGCAAAAAGGGAAATTTTTTGGCTAACTTTAGAGCAAAAGGATAGGTAAAATTTAAGCTTCGGTTAGTTTGGAATAACTTGATTAATCGTTTGGAGGCTAAAATCGACCGGTGAACTATAGTTTCCATTATTTATGGCAATTTGTTTTACCGTCCCCAGACAAAACTGGGTGGTGGTCTTACCTTCCGAAAAGGGTCACGGCCTAGGCCCCATTTTGGGGGCAGTTGGCACGAGTATTGCTTCTAATGTCAGGCCCGGGTTTTGGGCCAGCCCCTTGGCGAGAGTTTGGGACCATGTCTGGTCCTTGGGTCCAGTGACCGGAAATTGGGAACGGGAATTGGGAAATTGGGAACGGGAATTTGGGATTAGGGAATTTGGGACCGAAATTGGACCTTTTTCGGAGAGGGCCAGGGGGGCCGCGACCGGCGGTTTAAGGTTTTTTGAAGAACTGGAATTGGCAATAGTTAGTATTCGGTCGTTTTAAACCACAAAAACCAAGGGTTTTTGTACTACTTATTTAATTAATTGGATAGAAATGGGTGTGCTCATGTCGAGAATGACCTCACTTGCCTTGGCTTTGGCCTTGTCCTTTATGGCCATGGCGGCCAGCCCCTTGGGGGCGGCCCCGTCGGCTTCGAATTATTATAGTCAAC
>JAIRNQ010000369.1 GCA_031257955.1 Deltaproteobacteria bacterium
CTCCGCCGATGGCGCCCCATTTCTTGGCCTCGATTCGCGCCCCCCGCTGCGCCCCACGGCAATCGCCCAGCCCCCCGGGCCCATCGCCGAAGGCGGCCAAAGGCTTGGCCTCGATTCGCCTCCCACGATAGTCCCCACGGCAATCGCCCAGCCCCCCGGGCCCATCGCCGAAGGCGGCCAAAGGCTTGACCTCGATTCGCCCCCCACGATAGTCCCCACGGACTTGGCCCATAATCGGCTTAAAATCGCCGCTACGGCCATTCCGGCCAACGGTAGCACCTTTTATGCCTCCCTGGCCCCAAAGGGGCGCCAGCGTGTCTATACGACCGTTTAAACGGCCATGCCCGCGCGCTCCCATTGAGCCCGTTCTCTCAACCGCCTCGCCCAGCCGCCTGGGCGCCCGAGGGCCCAAAACAATCACTCTTTTGGCCATGGTCACTCCCCCTTCCCGTAGTAAGCCTTCAAGTACATGGCCTTGATCTCCTCCACCAACGGGTAGCGGGGATTGGATCCCGTGCACTGATCGTCGAAGGCGGCCAGGCTCATGGCGTCGATTTTGGCCTTAAAATCGTCCTCGCGGACGCCGTAATCGGCTATGGTGGGTTTTATGCCTATCTTGGCCTTGAGGGCCTCCAGCGCGGCGATAAGGGCGTTTACCAGGCCTTCGTCGCCCACCCCGTCAAGACCCAGGTTCTCGGCCACCTCGGCGTAACGCCTGAGCGCTTGCGGGTAGCCGTACTTGGGGAAGGTGCCCATTTTGGCCGGGACCTCGGAGGCGTTAAACCTTATGACCTGGACAATCATGAGGGCGTTGGCCACCCCGTGCGGAAGATGAAAGAAGGCCCCCAGTTTATGGGCCATGGAGTGGCAGACCCCCAAAAAGGCGTTGGCGAAGGCCATTCCGGCCATGGTGGCGGCGTCGGCCATCTTTTCCCGGGCCAGCGGGTCCCCGGCCCCTTTCTCGTAGGCACCGGGCAGGTATTTAAAAATTAGCCGCAAGGCCCCCAGGGCCAGCGAATCGGTATAAGGGGTGGCCATCATCGAGGCGTAGGCCTCAAGCGAATGCACGGCCGCGTCAATGCCGCTGGCCGCCGTTAGACCCGGAGGGGCCGCCATCTGCAGATCGACGTCGACCACGGCCACGTTGGGCATGAGTTCGTAATCGGCCAGCGGGTACTTGATGCCGGTGGTCTCGTCGGTAATCACGGCAAAGGGGGTCACCTCGCTTCCGGTCCCGGCCGTGGTCGGGACGGCCACGAACAAGGCCTTTTCGCCAAGGGGCGGGTAGGCAAAGACCCTCTTGCGGATGTCCATGAAGCGCATGGCCAGATCCAAAAAATCGACCTCGGGCCGCTCGTACAAAAGCCACATGATCTTGGCCGCGTCCATGGCGCTCCCCCCGCCCACGGCCACTATGGCGTCGGGCCCAAAGGCGCTGACCCGGGCCGCCCCGGCCTTGGCGCTGGCCAGGGTGGGGTCGGACTCGACCTCGAAAAACACGTCCCTATCCAGGCCCATGGCATCCAGCTTATCCAACACGGGCCTCACGTGGCCGTTTTTGTAAAGAAAGGAGTCGGTGACCACGAAGATCCGTTTCTTACCCATGGCCCCCAGCTCATCCAGGGCCACGGCCAGTGAGCCCCGGCGCTGATAGACCTTCGGGGGAGTCCTAAACCAGAGCATGTTTTCCCTTCTCTCGGCCACGGTTTTTATGTTCAAAAGATGCTTAACCCCGACGTTTTCGCTTACCCCGTTGCCGCCCCAGCTGCCGCAGCCAAGCGTTAGCGACGGGGCCAGCCTAAAGTTATAGAGATCGCCTATTCCGCCATGGGAACTGGGGGTGTTAACCAGTATCCGGCAGGTTCGCATTTTGCGGGTAAAGGCTTCGATCTTCTCCCGCTCCCTTTCGGCGTCCAGGTAGATCGAGGCGGTGTGGCCCAAGCCGCCGTCCTCGACCAGACGCTCGGCCTTATCCAGCGCCTCGGCGAAATCCCCGGCCCGGTACATGGCCAACACCGGCGAGAGTTTCTCGTGGGCGAACTCCTCGCTCTTCTCTACGCTGGTAACCTCGCCTATCAGGATCTTGGTCGCCTCCGGGACGATTATTCCGGCCATACCGGCGATCTTGACCGCCTTTTGCCCTACGATGGCCGAGCTCACCGCCCCGTTGACCATGATGGTCTTCCGGGCGGCCTCAAGTTCCTCGGGGGCGAAAAAATAACAGCCGCGCTTGAGGAATTCCTCCCTAACCTTTCCATAAATCCCCTCGGTCGCGATCACCGCCTGCTCGGAGCCGCAGATCATGCCGTTGTCGAAGGTCTTGGAGTGGACGATGGAGTTTACGGCCAAGACGACGTCGGCGGACTCATCGATTATGACCGGGACGTTGCCCGAGCCCACGCCCAGCGCGGGTTTGCCCGACGAGTAGGCCGCCTTGACCATGCCCGGCCCACCGGTGGCCAAGATGATGTCCGCCTCGGACATGACCTTGGTGGTCAGGGCCAAACCCGGCAAGTCTATCCAACCGACTATGCCCTCCGGGGCCCCGGCCGCCACCGCCGCCTCCAGCAAGATCTTGGCCGCGGCCACGCTGCAAAGCTTGGAGCGGGGGTGGGGGCTGATGACTATGCCGTTTCTGGTCTTAAGGCTCAGAAGCACCTTAAATATGACTGTGGAGGTGGGGTTGGTGGTGGGAATGACCGCGGCGATTAAGCCCATGGGCTCGGCGATCCTCTTGTGGCCGGCCGCCAAGTCTTCCTCAATCACTCCGCAGGTTTTAGTGTTTCTGTAAGCGTTGTAAACGTACTCGGAGGCATAGTGGTTCTTGATAACCTTGTCCTCCATGACCCCCATGCCCGTCTCCTCCGCGGCCATCACGGCCAGGGGAATCCGGGCCCTATTGGCCGCCTTGGCAGCGGCCAAAAATATCGCGTCCACCCGCGCCTGATCATAACCCGCATACTTCTCTTGCGCCGCCCGGACCCGCCCGACCGTTTCCGCCAAACTATTCAAATCGTCCGTTATCGTATATGCCTTATCGGCCATTTCTTACCTCCTTGCCCAAACTCCAATCCACCCCTGCCTTCGGGCCGGGCTGGCTCGCGGCCTTCCGGCCTCCCGGCCTTCCAACCTTGCGGCCTCATAACGCCCATCCGGCCCTGGCCCCTTTCGGCCCCGCAATATATATTGTACTCCCAAGTCAACACGGGTCAAGGAGAAAAACAATACTAGTCCAGTAAAATAATAAAATTTTTTGACTCTTTTTTAACCTCACGTTATTTATAATTAAAATGAGACTCTTGTCCTCATAATATCTCAAAATTGCCTGCCCGGGCAATTATCAGACTAGCCAGCCCATGGCCAGCCTTAGCGCCGGTCACATTGCCGTCTTTAGCGCCGGCCTTGGTCCCTCCCCTTGCCCCCAGCCTTGTCTCCAGCCTTATCCCCGACCTTGGCCCCAGCCTTAGCCGCCGCCTTATCCCCAGCCTTGGCACCGGCCTTGACCCCAGCCTTAACCGCCTCCTTATCCCCAGCCTTGGCACCGGCCTTGGCCCCAGCCAGTGCCCCATCCTTGGCCGCCGCCTTGGCCCGGGCCTTGGCCACGCCCTTGGCCGCCGCCTTATCCCCGACCTTGGCCCCGCCCTTGGCCGCCGCCTTATCCCCGACCTTGGCCCCAGCCTTAGCCGCCGCCTTATCCCCAGCCTTGGCACCGGCCTTGACCCCAGCCTTAGCCGCCTCCTTATCCCCGGCCTTGGCCCCATCCAGTGCCCCATCCTTGGCCGCCGCCTTGGCCCGGGCCGCTTCAGCCTTGGCTTTCTTGGCCCTGGCCTTTCTTACCCTGGCCTTCAGGGTCTTTTTTTTCTTAGCCTTCTTGGGTTTTTGCTTGGGCAACGTGTCGATATACAAAAGCGCCTCTACTATCTCGCCCCACCCGAAACGCTCCCCGGAGATGGAAATATGCCGCTCTGGCCCATCCAATTTTTCCCACTGCCATTGCTCATTCTCTTCAAAAAAATCCTCATCTTCCTCTTCAAACTCCCACTCTTCCTCCCACTCTTCAAACTCCCCCTCATAATCGTCCTCGGGTTCCCCTTCAAACATCGCCTTAAGGCCGGCTTCATATCGCCCGGTAAAATCCCCCACCCCGTCCTCGGCTTTGCCAACCAAACCCGGAATGAGAAAGGCCTCGTCCCTTAGAAACCGGGCGGCATAAGGCCCATCTTCTTCGGGGCGCTTCGGCGCTTTGAACCCGTCGCCCATTAACTCCGGTATGAGAAACGACTCGTCTTTAAGGTTTTCGATGGAATAGGCCCCTCCGTCCCCCTCCCCCGGACTAGCGCCGGCTAACCGTTTTCTCTCCGCCGCCTCCAGCCGATTCGCGTTGGCCAACCGTTTTCTCTCCGCCGCCTCCAGCCGATACTCGTTGGCCAACCGTTCTCTCTCCGCCGCCTCCAGCCGATACTCGTTGGCCAACCGTTCTCTCTCCGCCGACCGCCACTGGCTAAAGTTCGTTACTTGCCCGCTCGCGTCCGCCTCCCGCCGGCTTCTTATCAACTTGGCCGCCTTCTTCAGGTTACTCGCGCATTCCCGGCATATATGCTTGGCATGGCCCTTGCCGCTAAACTTCTCGTTTGCCCGGTTCCTTCCGCACACCCAGCAGAAGTGCCCATGTCGCTTTCCCATCGTCCTATCCTCCCCGTCCCGGCTTACTCCCTGGAATCCACCATGGTATCCACTATGGCATCGACTGTGACGCACGCCCTTGAGCCAACTCGGTCGCCCGCTCTGGCCCCACTCTGGCGCCAAACCGGTCACCCTCCAGGCCTCGGCTACCCAGGCTATCCGACGGTTACCAAAGGCTATTGTATCGAAATACTCCCCACTTTGATACGTCACCAATCGAGAATCTCTAACCTTTTCCGCCTCCGGCCCCAATACCTCAAGCCTTTGGGACCGGTCGGTTCAAAACATCGCCAAAATAGCCCCAGCTTCCTATGCCCTTGAAACGAAAAATACCGCCGAGAGCCACACCGAAACAACCATTGGCCATCTTTGACACCCGGCCGCCCTCTCCGTCCGACCCCCGCGGCAATTCTTATCGCCATCGAAGTATCAGTTTGGACTTTCTCGCGTTGCCACATTATCCATTCACATACATGTCGTTGCCATTACCCCGGTGGAAAAACTCAGCGGCTTTTCTCAACTGCTCTAAAGTCTCCGGACTTGATTGGTAACCCTGTACCCGGTACTTCGCTGGGATTGTTCGCCTTTCCGAGTTCAACGGCCTTCCCCGATATCATGCCGGGTCGGCTTCCACTACTAACATTTCGAGTCCTGCGCGGCATTCATCAAAGAATTACGACCTACACGCTTGCGGCCCCCCATTGAAAGGGGACTTTAAATCATGGGCTCGAGCAGCTTCGTTACCTCCACGTACCCCTATGAGCGCTAACGGACGGAGCAGTCCAGTGGCCGGGTGGGTATTGTAACCCACAAGCTAAATGCACCTTTCCACGGAGGACATGATATTAGCTATAATACTATTAGAAATAATGATTTATAAATAATTCATAAATAGTTATCATGCATGGTCTACTCACAACAGAAGGGTCACTTAGTGACCCTTCTGTTGTGAGCTTATCCTCGTCTATCGTTATCATTGTTTCGCAGACAAAATCATAATTTACTTGTACCAAATGTGTATCTTGGTTTGCATAATTATTATTTATCAGGTATAATCCTTCTACAGGCTTTCAGTGACCTATGTTACCTTGGCCAAACTACTAATTGCGTAATTTCTATTTTATCCACTGAACCTGACTAACATGGCAACATGTTTTTTTCTTGCGCCCAGTTTTGAGTTCTCTTCCGTTACGCAAATTGGTCCTTGACATCATTCGTTTTTTGCTTTACAGTTGGTTCATAATCTATTTGTTCCCCTCTTCGTAACTCCGAAGTTGATTTTTTAGACATGACCCTTTGGAGAAAACCATGAGCGAAACCAACGCTAAAAGTTTTCAAAAACAACTAAATAGGTTTAACCAATTAACTTATACCTAAATAAACTCCGCAAGAAGTTCAAAAAATCAACCGCTATCTGACAGAGGACAAACCTCTGCCAGATAATGAATAGAAGAACCAATGATAACACAATCATCAAAACTTTTTAACACTACGGGTCCATGTGTGCCAGAGAAGCACTACATGCTGCCGGTTTTACCAAGGCTTCCTGGTGTGGATGAAATGATCGCTAATGAAAACTATTTCATCCTTCACGCGCCTCGTCAATCTGGCAAGACTACCTTTATAAAATCCTTGATTAATCATGTAAATTCTGGATTAAAGTATTACGCTCTGTATTTTTCTTTGGAGACTTTGGAAGATATTGTTGAAGACAATGAAGCTATGACAAGAATAGCGGATGAAATAAATCGTTCTTTAAAAATGTCAGGACTAGAAGTTTTAAAAAAA
>JAIRNQ010000031.1 GCA_031257955.1 Deltaproteobacteria bacterium
ACATAAATTTTTTCACGTGGCTCATGGCGCTGATGAGAATGCGCTCGATGTCGTCGAGATCGCTGGTGTTGATGACCGTGTCCAGCGAGAGGCTAAAGGCGGTCAAATCGTCCAGGGAGGTGAAGCTGGGCCCGACCACGGCCACGAACATGTCGTGGCGGATGGAGAGCTCGATGGAATTGACCGCCCGGATGATTTGGTTGGTGGCCAAAGAGGCCCCATAGTAGTCTTCCTGGATAATCAGGAGCTGGAAGCGGCCAAACTTAAGCTGTTTTACCGCGTCGCGAACGTTAATGGCCGTGGTGGTTCGATAACCGAGGGTGGAGAGCTTTTCGATGAGCTTTTCTTGGTTCTCTTCGGTGTCGAAGGCGATCATGGCCGCCTTCATGCCCTCGGGCAAGTCCTCCTCGTCCACGGCCCCGCCCATTTCCGGGGGCAGCATTAGGCCCGGGGGCGGCAGGGGCACCTGGCCGGTTTGGGTGGAGGAGGGGGAGGGTTTGGGGGCCGTCCTGGGCGGGGCGGTCGGTTGCCTGGCCACCGGCGGATCCTCGGGGGTCTCGCCCTCGTCCAGGGAAATCTCGGTAATGCGCCGCTCCGGCAGGGTCATGGTGTTTTTGACCTTGCACTGCGGGCAGATAAAAGTAAAGGGCCGCCCGAAGGGGATCTTGTCGTCGGAGATGTTAAGTTTCTTTTGGCAGTTCTGGCATTCGATGAGCATGTTCCCTCGCTGCGACTCCCTCTTGGCTCTTTCGGATCGCCCCCTTGGGCGACCCGGCGCCGCCGCCGGCTGGCCCGGCGGAGGCGGTTGGTTACGGCGTTGGCCCCCCAGGGGCCGAACTTAGCCCCGTCCGGCGCCCCCCCAGGGGCCGCACTTAGCCCCGTCCGGCGGCGGGGGGATGGTGGTAGGGCCCGGCGCCCTGTTGTTGGCCCGGGGCCGGCTGCGCGGCCACGGCCTGGGCGGCGGCCATTTGGGCGGCCATTTGGGCGGCGGCTTCCTCTTCCTCGTTCGGTTCCAGCGTCAGCGAGTCCAGCTCGTAGATCGACTCGCCCGCCAAGGCCTTCAGGTTGTCGATGCCCCGGTTCATGACGTTTTTCTTGGAGCTGAAGGTACGGGCCGTCTCTTCGTTAATCTGCTTGGAACCGAACAGTTCCAATATGTGCTGATCGAAGGTCTGGAAACCCAAAGGCTGCATGGACTCGATGGCCCCGTAAAAGGTCTTGTCCGGCTGCTCGCCGTTGGCGATGATGTCTTTAATCAGTAGGCTCGCCCCCATGATCTCCAGGGCGGCCACCCGGCCGCCGCCGATCTTGGGCAGGAGCCTCTGGCTGACCACCCAGCGGAGGGTGTCGGCCAGCCTTACTCGGATGAGTTTTTCCTCGTCGTGGTCGAAGAGGCCGATGATGCGGTTGACCGTGGTCCCGGCGTCGACCGTGTGGAGGGTGGAAAAGACCAAGTGGCCGGTCTCGGCGGCCGACAGGGCCATCTCCACCGTCTCCCGGTCGCGCATCTCCCCGACCAGGATGACCTTGGGGGCCTGCCGGAGGGCCGAGCGCAGCCCTTCGGAGAAATTCCTAAAATCCGTCCCCAGCTCCCGTTGGTTGAAGGTGGACATCTTGGGGGAGTGTATAAACTCGACCGGATCCTCGAGGGTGACCACGTGGACGGCTTGGCTGCTGTTGATCTCGTCCAATATGGCCGCCAGGGTGGTGGTTTTTCCGGTCCCGGTGGCCCCGGTCACCAAAACGATGCCGTTTTTTTCCTTGGCCATGTTGACGAAGGTTTTCGGCAGGCCCAAATCGTCGATGGAGCGGATGTAGTTTTCCAGCTTCCTCATGACGATACTGTAGCGGCCCTGTTGAGTAAAAATATTTACCCTGAAGCGGGCTTTATTTTCCAAGTTAAAGGCCAAATCGCAGCTACCGGTGTCCATTAGGGTGTTGATTAGGTGCCGATCGCCCCTAAGCAGGCTCAGGGCCAACGCCTCGGTCTGGTAGGCGGTCAGGGCCCGGATCTCGGGTTGGAAAAACACCGGGATCAGTTCTCCCCCGCTCTCCACCTGCATGGGGTGCCCCACGGTCAGGTTGATGTCGGAGACTTCCGAGGCGGCGTTTAGGAGCTTGGTCAGTATGTACTCGAGATGGAAAAGATGTAGCATTTGTCGCGTCCGCTATGTGGTTGTCCGGCGCCGCCGGTTGGCGGCGCCAACTTAATCGTATCTTGGCCAATCAATCGCGGCCAATTTGGCGGTTTAAGGCCGCCTTAAACGTCGGTGAAGTCCTCGGGCGAAGAGGTCAGATATTGCCGAAACTTGGTCTTCTCGGTGCAGTAGGTATAGGCGTCGGCGGCCAGTATCCGGCCGGCCAACAGATGGTCCAACAGGGCGTCGTCCATGGACTGCATGCCGAACTTCCGGCCGGTCTGGATGGTCGAGGCGATCTGGTGGATCTTGTGTTCCCTTATAAGGTTTCTGACGGCCGGGGTGGCCAAAAGTATTTCTTGGCAGGCCACGCGACCGGGTTGGTCGGCCCGCCTGAAGAGGGTCTGGGCCACCACCGCCCGCAGGGCGTCGGCCAGGGAGGCCCGTATCTGGGACTGTTCGTTGGCCGGAAAAATGTCGATAATGCGGTCGATGGTCCCGGCCGCCGAGGTGGTGTGAAGGGTCCCCATGACCAAGTGCCCGGTGTTGGCCGCTTCCAAGGCCAAGGCGATGGTCTCCAAGTCCCTAAGCTCGCCGACCATGACTATGTCCGGGTCCTCCCGGAGGGCCCCCCGCAAGGCCGTGGCAAAGCTTCTGGTGTGGGAGTGGATCTCCCGATGGTTAACCAAACAGCGCCGGCTGTGGTGGACGAACTCAACCGGATCCTCGATGGTCAGGATGTGATCGTATCTGGTCCGGTTGGCGTGGTCGATGATGGTGGCCAAGGTGGTCGATTTGCCGCTCCCGGTCGGACCGGTCACCAAAACCAAGCCCTTGGGAAGCGAGGCCAGTTTGGTTATGACCGGCGAGAGGCCCAGCTGCTCCACGGTGGGTATGATGGTGGGGATCTCCCTAAAGACCGCCCCCACCCCCCACTTCTGGTTAAAGAAGTTGGCCCTATAGCGGGCGATGGATGGGATCTCGTAGCCGAAGTCCACGTCCCCGGTCTCCTCGAAGATCTTAACCTTCTCGTCCGGGGCGATCTCGTAGAGCATTTTCTTTAGCTCGGCGTTCTCCAGCACGTGGTACTTAATCCTCTCTATCCTCCCCCGCAACCGCAACAGCGGCTGGTTGCCGGAAGACAGATGGAGATCCGAGGCGCCCATCTCGTGCATGAACTTAAAAAAAGCGTCTATGATGGCCAAACCCAAATACCTCGCCTTAAAAACATTCCCGTTTTTTTATCGTTAACGTCATTACCCTGGACGCCCCCAAGGCGGCGTCCCTTTACTATCCATAACCAACTATGGGTCCCTTGGGGCCCCAAGGGGCCCCCTACTATTGGCCCCTTAAACTGGGCCCCCTTTTAGCGGCCTTTGTCCTTGGATCGGCGGGCCCAGCCGTCCTTGAGGGTGACGATCCGGTTAAAGACCGTCTTAGGGCCAGCCTCCCCGCCGCCGTCGATACCGTCGTCGCGGATGAAGTAGCCCAGCCGTTCAAACTGAAAGCGCTGGCCCGGAAGGGATTCGGCCAGCGAGGGCTCCAGGCGGGCCGAGGGCCGCTCGACCAAGGATTCCGGGTTTAGCTCGGCGTCCAGATCCCCGGTCGGCTTCGGGGTCAGGAAGAGCCGGTCGTAAAGCCTCACCGTGGCCGGGACGGATTTATCGGCCGAGACCCAGTGGATGATGGCCGGCTTGCGGCCGCCGCCGGAAGGCGGCGGATCTTCGGAGTGGGTGGCCCGAAGCTCGACGACCGCGCCGCTCCCGTCGGTAACGGCCTCGTGGCAGTGGACGAAGCCGCCCCAGCGCAGCCGGGCCGTCCGGCCCGGGGCCAGGCGGAAAAAATCGGGGCTGGGCGAAAGCCGGAAGTCGTCCCGCTCGATGAAGATCTCGCGGGTCATCGGCAGATCCCGGTAGCCCATCCGCTCCGGCTCGTCCGGAAAGTACGGGGCCGAAAGGAGGCTAACCTTTCCCTCGGGCCAGTTCTCTATGACCACTTTCAGCGGATCGACCACGGCCATGGCCCTTTTGACCGAGGGGTTGAGATCGTCCCGGACGGCCTTGTCCAGCCATTCCATCTCGATCCAGCTGTCTTTCTTGGCCACCCCTATGCGCTCGCAAAAGAGCCTAATCGAGGCCGGGGTAAGCCCCCGCCGCCTCAAGGCGGCCAGGGTCGGGAGCCTGGGGTCGTCCCAGCCCCGGACGCGGTTTTCCTTTACCAGCTCAAGGAGCTTGCGCTTACTCATCAGCGTGTATTCCAAATTCAGGCGGGCGAACTCAATCTGCCTGGGCCGGGGCTCGGGCCAATCGAGTTTTTCCAAGACCCAGTCGTAAAGGGGCCGATGGTCCTCAAACTCCAAGGTGCAGATGGAATGGGTCACCCCCTCGATGGCGTCGGAGATGCAGTGGGTGTAGTCGTACATAGGGTAGATGACCCACTTGTCCCCGGTCCGGTGATGGGAGGCCTTTTTTATCCGGTAGATGGCCGGATCCCGCATGTTCAAGTTCGGCGAGGCCATGTCTATCTTGGCCCGCAAAAATTTTTCCCCCTCGGCGAACTCCCCGGCCTTCATGCGCCTAAAGAGATCCAAACTTTCTTCGGCCGGTCGGTTCCGCCAGGGGCTGTCTTGGCCCGGCTCGGTCAGGGTCCCCCGGTAGGCCCTAACCTCCTCGGGCGAAAGATCGCACACGTAAGCGTCGCCGCTTAAGATCAGCTTCTCGGCGCAGTCGTAAAGCCGGTCGAAATAATCCGAGGCGTAATAAAGCCTCTCTTGCCAATCGAAGCCCAGCCAACGGACATCGTTCAATATCGACTCGACGTACTCCACGTCTTCCTTAACCGGGTTGGTGTCGTCGAAACGCATATTGCAGCGCCCGCCGTAGTCCCCGGCCAGCCCGAAATTGAGGCAAACGCTCTTGGCGTGGCCGATGTGCAAATACCCGTTGGGCTCGGGCGGAAACCTGGTCATCACGAAGGAATAGCGTTTGTTTTCCAAATCTTCGTCCACGAAATTGCGAATGAAGTTCGTGGCCCTCTCCACCTCGGGCTTTTCCCCTTTGGGCCTCCCGCCCCCGGGTCTCGCGCCCTCTGGCTCGCCCCTTTCGGGCTTTCCCCCCTCGGGCTTGCCCCCCTCGGGCTTGTCGCCCCTAGTTTTCCCTGCCTTGCTCTTGTCGTCATCGGGCATGTAAAATCCGTCCCCAACCCCAATCGTTTACCGGCCCCCGACGGGGCCCGCCGCGCCCTTACCCCTTCCGGGCCAAAGCGCCTAATAATCTCTCCCCGACCTTGGCCGGTCTGGGGTTTCCCGAACAAACGGTCGTTTATTGGCCGCCCCGATGCCAATTACGGCGACCGCCTGCCGGCGGCCGCGAGACCGGCGGAGGCGAACGGTTATGGGCCCCTGGGGAAAATGAGAGACAAAGGGATACAAAACGACTCGAAGGCCGGTCAGTCGTTTCGCCCCGTTTGTTTTCGTGCCCCGGACGACCGGGACCGGCCATAAAAGGGCCGGTTATGATTCGAGAAGGAAACTACCCCGGCCATCGCCAGCCTGGAATGGCGTAGCCTTCCAGCCTAGGCGCCCCGGAAAAAGGACAAACAAAACCGTTTTCTAGATCTAAAGCTAATAAGAGGCTAATTTAATGCTAGAAAAAGGCAACTTTTTACAACTCTTCATAGAAACAAACATCCCCAAAACGGGCGTTTATTTCCATCTTTTAATAGGTTCGGGACAACCGCTAATTTTTTTTCAGGCGAACGGTCGCATTTTAGCGATCAAGTTGGCCAATAGCCCAAGGCTCAAGGGCCAAAAAAATGGCCGGACCAAAACACGGTTATGTTACCCCAAATCGACACCAACATTCAAGCCACAGGAAAATCGGGGACATAAAAATTTGCCCTTTTTGAGAAAAAGAACCGGCAATCCCGTTACTTACTTTTAGCCTAAATTTACTTCCCTTAGTAAACTTAATAACCACGATATTTTAAAATTGTCTTGCTCCCCTGCCCCGCCGGGCCTTTGCCCCTCCCCCCACCCGCCCAGGGCCCCCGGGCGAAAGTTGTATTTGTTGTCCGGCCGCGCCGCCGCCGCGACGGCCGACCGCGGCCGGCCGAAACCGGGCTCAGCCTTGGGGTCGGTCCCAGGCCAGTGAGAGTCCCGAGAGGTTCTGAAAAGTACCCAGCGAGTCCCATAAGGTCTTGAAGGCCCCGGCCCGCCCCGGCGGGCCTCCCAGGGGTCCCGGGAGGCCCGGGAAGGATTGGAAAAGATTTGGCCGGCGAGGTCCGTGCCAGAAAGGCCCGCAATCGGCCCTGAGAGGCCCCAGGAGGCCCGGGAAGGGTTGGGCGGCTAGGGTAAGGCGGGTAAACCTCGCGGAAACGTTTGGGGGGCTCTGAGAGGTCCCTGGGCGACCCTGGGCTGGTCCGGGAAGTTTTGGGAAAGTTTTGGCCGGCGAGGTCCGTGTCAGAAAGGCCCACAATCGGCCCTGAGAGGCCCCAGGAGGCCCGGGAAGGGTTGGATGGCTAGGGTAAGGCGGGCAAACCTCGCGGAAACGTTTGGGGGGCTCTGTGAGGCCCTTGGGTGGGCCGGGGAGGCCCGGGAAGGTTTGGAAAAGTTTTGGCCGGCGAGGTACCTGCCAGAAAGGCCCGCAATCGGCCCCGAGAGGCCCCAGAAGGCCCGGGAAGGGTTGGGCGGCTAGGGTAGCGGGCAAACCTCGCGG
Organism: Deltaproteobacteria bacterium; assembly: GCA_031257955.1. Lineage (GTDB taxonomy): Bacteria > Desulfobacterota > Desulfarculia > Adiutricales > Adiutricaceae > JAIRNQ01. The sequence continues at coordinate 6,854 of JAIRNQ010000031.1, forward strand.
AAACGTTTGGGGGGCTCTGAGCGACCCTGGGCGGGCCCGGGAAATTGGAAGGATGGAAGGGCGCGAGGCCGAAATGGAGGCCGCGAGGCCGGAAGTGAGGGCGGAAGGATTTGGGTTGGCGTGGGGCGGGGAGCTTGAAGGGATTAATGAAGACAATATTAGATTAGTTAGGGCGTGAAGGTAGCAATATAAAATAATTTATAGATTAATAGTTAAAAGTATTTGATATGTTGATAGTATTGGTGTCTTTAATGAGGGTTAAGAGTGATGGCGACTCATAGAGGGCGGTTTTGTCGGCGCTTAGCAGCCGCACTTTTAGCGAATAGGTACCGTTTGGCAGTAAGCGTAGGGGAATGGCTCTGGCGAAGCCGGCGTTGAGGTTGACTTTGCGTCTGGCGATTTTTGTCGTAAAAGAGTTTTCCGTGCCGTAATAGGAGGCAAACTTTAAGTCGTTTAGAATAACGTATACGGAAGATAGCTTTGATTTACGGTCCGGGTCAATGGCCGCGCCGGAAATCAGCAGGTAGGGATCGTCGGGGGCGTCGACGAATTCGACTTGGTTAAGCAGGACCAAGTTTTGATCGGGGGGCAGGGTTTCCGGGAGTGGCAATTGGGGCACGTTTTGGAGGGGTTCGGATTCGGAATAAACGAATAAATGGTTCTCTTTTAAGGCTTTGATAATTTTTTGGACATGGTCTACGTTACCGAAGTAAAACTGGCCTATATTTTCAAGAGGTTGGCTGTCGGCCGTTTGGTAATAAAAATTATATAAATTATTCATGTTATATGCTCTTAGCGAGCGTCTTGTACCTATTATAAAGTATGTTGTAAG
>JAIRNQ010000082.1 GCA_031257955.1 Deltaproteobacteria bacterium
CGCGACCAGGACAGGGCGCTTAACGCCCTGATTAACCACCAATCTTTACCCAAAGGGTCCACCCGGGATGACTTGAGGCGATTGCTCAAGGACTGGTATGACGGCTACACCTGGGACGGCCAAACCAAAGTCTACAATCCCTGGTCTATCTTACATTTCTTTAAAAAGTCCGAAATCCAGTATTACTGGATGGAGTCTGGTAGTACGGCTTTTATTGAAAAGCTGTTTAAAACCGGCAAGACCTATTTCAGTTTGACGGAAGAGGTACCGGCATTTACTAATGCCGACAACGCCATAGGCGATATCGACAAAATTAAACCGGAAGCGTTGTTGTTCCAAACCGGCTATCTGACCGTCCAATCGCTCATCCCCGGATTATCGCCAAAAGCCTACCAACTTGGCCTTCCCAATACCGAGGTGGCGGCGGCCATTCTGCCTCTTATAAACCAATTCGAACCGCCGAAAAAAACTGTCGTTTCCATTATGTTGGCCATTGAAATCCGGGATCGCTTGTTGAGATTGGACATGGAGGGACTCCAGAAATCATTCGGCGATTATTTGGCCCAATTCACCTTCGACCTTCACGAGGCGACGGAAAAGTTTTACCATTTCAATTTCTTAATGGCCATGTCAACGGCCGGCCAACCGTTCGATGTTCAGAGGCATACGTCCCACGGAATACTGGATCTCTGGGTAAAAGGTAAGGGCGACGACGACTACATAATAGAGTTTAAGCTCTTCAAAGAGGAAAAAGATTCTTCGGGCAATTACCCAGTCCCGCCGAGGGAACCTGAGGAGAGGGCCCGGCTCCGCGAAAGGATGGCCACCATGGCCGACAAAGCCATGAAGCAGATTGACGAAAAATATGCGCCGTCGCTTGGAAGGGGACCCGGCCGGCTCATCAAGGTAGCCATGGTAATCGCCAGGCGCGATTTCGTTTTGGCCCAGTTTGAAATCGTTAATAGGGATCCCGCCTGAGGCCGGGGCCTAACCGGCAATGGGCGGCGGCCGGAAAACCTTAGAACCAGCCTTTCGAAATCGGTAAAGCTCGCTTGGCCTGCTTGGGTCCGAGACCGATTTTTACCCACCACGGACCGGCGGGCGACCAGGCTCGGCCAGGCCCGGCCAGTATCGAGCCGGCGACGACCCTTCCCGCGGCTTTGATGATTCAAGCCGAGGCTTTTGGACCCTTTTCTGCTGACAGATTGGCGAGAATTATGGTGCGCGTTTAAAGGGGCAAAATCGGCCCGCTGGCGGGTCCGGAGTTTTGGTTGGGGGGGCGCGCGGTAATTTGGCTTAAGGGCTCTGAGGCGATTCTAGACCATATTATGGGGAAATTTGGAGGTCACCTGTGTGGGATGGATTCGGTGCGTCGGGCCCGAGGTTTTTTAGCCCCCGGGCCGGGATGGGGTCAGCCGTCTTGGGGTGGCCGGGCTCACTGGCCATTGGCCGCTTGGGGAGTGGGGCGTTGGTGGAGGTGACGCCGCTTCGCCATGGACCTTTGCCGATTTGGCCGTTGCCGTTCCATGCCCCGTGACCATGGCGCCCGTTGGTGCCGGTGACGTGGCAGGAACTTGGTCCTTAACTAAAACTGACGGCGTTGACCGGCTGGCCGTGGCCTGTTGGTTCAGCGGGTGGTTGGGCTTCAAGAATCCCAGGGCGGAGTCGTCCTTGCCCCCAAAGGCGTCACGGCCAAGGGCCCGGCCGCCACGTCGGCCGCCCCTTTCAGGCTGGCCTCTTCAGGCCGGCCCCTTCAGGCCGGCCAGGGCCGGGGCCCAGATGTCCATGGCGGTTGTGGGCTGGGTGGTGAACGGATTGTCGGGGCTTCTTCGATAATGACCGTTTCCGGCCCGTAAGCGTGCCTGATGACAGTGGCCATATTTTGGGTGCCGCGACTTTCACCGACCGACCTTCCGGAAAAGCTCAAGCTCCCGCCGTAATGACTTATGGAATAGCTTAATTGAGTCGCCGGCACCAAACCTAATCCCAGGTTTTTTTGATATCAAATCAAGCCAAAGTCGATATAATGAAATATCAGTGAAACCGCACCTAAGGTGCCGACCGCTCATAGGGGACCGTTAGCCAATGATCCAGGAGACGACCATGGCGGATAATCCATTAACCCCACTCGAACTACCCATAGGCGTGGCCGATTTCAACGAATTTGCCATTGAAAACTATTATTATGCCGACAAAACCATGCTTCTGTACGAGTTGGTCAAAAAACGGAAACCATATTTCCTGTCCCGTCCCCGCCGTTTCGGCAAATCTCTTTTGGTGTCAACCCTGGCAAACATCCTAAAGGGGCGCCGGGAACTTTTTAAGGGTCTTTGGATCGACGGCTCGGACTACGATTGGAGGCCATATCCAGTTATTTTCCTGGACATGAATAAGGCAAGAACGGAAAACCCGGCGCTAACCAACGATCTCTTGTTTGAGGTGGTTGGCAAGGTAGCCCATCTGGAGCGAGTCGAGATCCATGGCGTTACCCCCGGCTCTAGGTTTGAC
>JAIRNQ010000083.1 GCA_031257955.1 Deltaproteobacteria bacterium
GTAGTTTCGATGGGCTTGGCCGTAGTTTCGATGGGCTTGGCCATCGCTTCGGGGCCCTTGGTCACCGCTTCGGCGGCTTTGGCCAGCGTTTCTGGGGCCTTGGCCGCGTCTGGGTCAGCTTCCGGGTCGGGGCTTTGGGCCAGGGTGGCCTTGGGGGTCGGGGGGATCAGGCTCAGGCGGGCGGGGTTGAGCTTGGCCAGGACGAAACGCCGTTCGGCGGCCCGGATGGGCGGGAAGTAGCGCCTGATGGCGGCGATTCCGCCCGGGTTGTTTAAGTTTAAGCGGTGGGTGCCGGCCCTGGCCGTGCATTGGTAAATCCAGACGTTGCCGGCGCCATCGGCGTGGACAATGCCCACGTGGTAGTAAGAGAGGCCACCCTTAAAACGGCGGTCGGGCTTGGATATGGCGAAGGCGTAGACGCCGTTGGGCGGGAGGCTTTGGATGAGTTTGGGAAAATCCGGACCGTTAATGTCCAGGCCCAAGCCTTCGGGGCGGCCGGCCTCGTTGGGCTGAAGCTTCCCGTTTTTGGGGGCCGGGAGCAGTTCGTCAAGCTCGGCGCCGGTGAGGTTAAGTAGGGCGTCCAGGCCATAATCCCAATCCAGTCCCATTTCCGAGTCCGGCCCGGAATCGTCGTCCCGGTCGAAGGCGGCCTGGGAGAGGGTCAGCCCGAGATTGGCCAAGTGGCGCACGGCCTCCAAGAGAAAGCCGCTGCAATTGAATCCGGGGCTGGGCAGGGTTTTGTCGGGACGGTTCCAGGTGGCCCAGCGACCCTCGTCGTTAACCACCCCGTCAACCCTGAAGGGTATGCCCAAAAAGGATTTTAGGATTCCGTCCGCGTCGGCGTCCTTGGGGTAAGGTTTAACGCCCACCGGGAGGAAGGGGGCGTTCGGGTTTTCCGCCGTGGCCAAGGCCGTCGGCTCGGCCGGCTTGGCCGGGGCCTGGGCCGTGGTTAGGGCCGGGGGCTTAGGCTTGGATTTAGCCGGCGTCTTGGGCTTGGCCGGGGACTTGGCCGCTGGCTTGGCGGGGGAATTGGCCGCGGGCTTGGCCGCTGGCTTGGCTTGGGCCGCGGGCTTGGCTGGGGACTTGGCCGCTGGCTTGGCCGGGGCCGGGGAAGCGGCTTGGCCGGCCGGGGTTGTCGTCCCGGCCGGAGGGGGTGGCGGATCAGCCCAGGCTTCTATTTTGACCACAACTAGCGTCAAAAGGATGGTGAATAGTAGGATCTGAGCTGTATTTTTAAACATTGTTAAATTATATATGAGCGACCTTCCGATCATCGAGGGGCGATGGATTGTCGGAGTCCTCTTCCTCCATGTTTTCTTTGGCTTGTTTCTCAACTTTGGCCTTGCTTGTCTTTTTGCGCTTGCCTTCGTCCGACTTAGACCTTCTCTCTGTCTTATCGGTTATAACCGTCGGAGGTTGAGGATTTGGCTCCGTACAGAAATTTATAAAGTACGGGTGATGCATCCAGTATAAAATACGAGCACAATTAGGGCAAGTTAATAATTTGTCATTCTTTTGCAGTTCGTTGTAGAGCTGGGGTGGTATACTTAACCGGCAGATCCGGCACATACCCTGGACCACCGGGGCCAGGGCTTGGCCGTCGCGGTTTTGGGCGATGGTGTCGTAGCGGCTCAGGAAGGGCTTGGGAATGGTCTCCCTCAGCTCATCGCGGGTTTTGGTGACCTCGGTTTCGCATGTCTGCCCCTCGGCGATGATGGCCAGGATTTCGGCCTCTTTCTCTAGAAAGATTTTGGTCTCGACTTTGATTTCCTCTTCCAGCGAGGGGAGCAAGGCTTGGAGTTTTTCGGCCTCGCCCATGATAACCAAAAGCTCGTCTTCCTTGGTGGCCAGGCTGCTGTTGATAGTGTCGGCTTCCTTCATGACGGCTCGGTACTCGTTGTTGTTTCGGGCTTTGAGCTGCCTGGTCTGGTTGGTGGCCTGGCGTTGGGTCAGATCCTCGGTCAAGGCTTCCATCTCCCGCCGGCTGGCGGCGGTGGCGGCCATCTTGGCGTCGAGCCCGGCCTTTTGGGCCTCCAGGGCCGTGAGTTTCTCCCGGGCCGCCAGGATTTTGGCCGGGCCTTCCTCGGCGGTCTGGCGCCAGGTCCTGATTTTGTTGTCGTAATCCTGAAGGGTGATCAGTTTTAAAAGGGTTTCCTGCACGAGAAGCTCCAATGGGCAAAAATACTTCAAAGGTTATGGCGAATGGACGTACGCTCGTTGAGGAACTTGACCTCCACTTCGCCGGGGTTATCGATGGCGTCGATAACGCGCTTGGCCAAGCGCCATACCGACGGGTACTCGGTTTCAAAATGGCCCGCGATGAAAACGGGCAGCCCAACCTCCCTGGCCAAAAGGGATTGGTGATGATTTATTTCCCCGGTCACGTAAAGATCCGCCCCGGCCCGCTTGGCCTCCATTATGAAGTCGCCGCCGGAACCGGGGAGAGTCGCCACCTTGGCCACTTCCCCAAACCGCTCCTGGCCACCCCAGAGGCCAGGGGTTTTAAGCCTGTCTTCCAGAAATTTCGCCAGCTCCCGGCCGGCCAAGGGACGCTCCCAGCGGCCAATGGCCCCAAAGCCAAAGGCGCCGACCGAAGTAAGCCCATAAAACTCAAAAGCCGGCTCCTCGTAAGGATGCGCGGCTTTTACTGCTTGGGCTACACTGTCTCTGTTTTCGGGGGGAAGGATTATTTCCAGGCGGGCCTCGTCAACGGTTTCTTCGGCCCCCGGCGTCCCCAGGTAAGGCGAAGAATCCAAGGGGACCTTAAACCCGCCTTGCCCTCGCCCTTTAAAGAAACAATTCTCGTATTTCCCTATCCGGCCGGCCCCAGCGGTAAAGGCCGCCCTCCGTATCGCTTCCTCGTGGCTTTCCGGGACAAAGACCACCAACTTTAGAAACTCCCGCCCGACCGGCGAAAGGGGCCGGCAATCGGTTAGATCCAGGACCTCGGCCAGGCACTTGGCCACTTCCGCCGCGTCCCAGTTGGTGTGGGCCGAAATGACCGCGAGACCGTTGGCGGCGGCCAAGAAAGCTGGGCGGTTAACCGGGTCGGAACTTAGGAGGCGCTTGGTGGGTTTGAAGATTAGGGGGTGGTGGGTTATGAGGAGGTCGAGTTTGGCGTTGGCGGCTTGAAGGATGGTTTCGGAGGTTGGGTCCAGGGCCAGGCCTAGGCGTTTGACGGGGGCCATTGGGTCCCCCACTTGCAAGCCGGAATTGTCCCAGTCCAAGGCTAGGCCCATTGGGGCCAGGGACTCAATTATGTCGAGAAAGTCCCTCACTCTCATGAAAACAACCTATTAAAATAACGATGGGCACCAACGCGCCAGGAAAAAAACACTCTAGTTTCCTTTATTAGGTGTAATTCGTTAAAAACTACCGTTTGGATTATATATTCTTATATTTTATCCATCCTTTATAAGTTTACGAAAAATAATTCGCAAAATTTAAGAATTTTAATTAAAATTCACAAAATTAATTATCTATCTACTGGCTCAGCCCTTCTAATATAACTACAATACTCTTTAGATGCTGAATTGGTGGGCTCACCAGGTTTCGAACCTGGAACCTACCGGTTATGAGCCGGTGGCTCTACCATTGAGCTATGAGCCCAGATTCGCTCGAACGTCCTTTGCCCGGCCAAATTCCGGACCCGGCGACTTCCGGGCCCAAAGGGCGGTTTTAAAGACTTTGCTTTTATATCACGATTGGCGTCTAAATTGCAACGTTTGTTTGACGTTTATTTTAACTTTGTTTTAGGGTCCGGCCCAGCCGGCCAGTTTGGCCTGACGGTACTAACGAAGGCCCTTGCGGTCCCCGGTCCCACCTTCCAACGGTCCCAGGCTCCCAAGACGCTACGGTCGGCCGGGTAGGCCGCGTCGCCGGCCAAAAAACTTTCCCAGCCGGTCCCCGGCGGGGGTTAAGGCGTCAATTTTGTAGTTAACGTGGCTTACGTAGCCAACGCGGGCTAACCGAACATTGGCATTATAACAAAATACGATGGGTTCGGTTTTTCTCTGGGGCGGGCGTGACTTGCGGAGAGAAAATGGCCCAAACCCTTGTTGCCAAGCCGCATCGGCGTCTTGTGAGGGAGCGACGGCCCAGATGGGCCTGGGGTGGCGATGGGCGACCAGAAACCCGGGCCGTGACGGCGAAAGTTGAGCCCTGGGCGCGGTAGTTAAACTCATTGGGATTCACGGTCTACGGTTTTGAAAAACGTTACTTTTGTTACGGACAGGTCATAATGTCCAATAATAGACGACTTAATTTGTCCACTTTTTGTCGGAAATATTGTCCAATATGCGACCTCATTTCAACTCTAATAATTATTGGTAGGGGAAAAAAGTTAGTATTTAGATTTATCAGCCCATAAATTTGTTGTCAATGTTGATGTTGCGCAAGACAACGTTATCAGCAACGTTAGACAACTTGAACAGTCACTTTCTAGGCAATTCAAGACGTCAGCAACAACTTTGTTGCTTTAAAAATGGGCCATGGCCTAATTTCAACCTGAAAAGTCGGTTGGCGACGCGCTCGATGGCTCGCTTGGCCATCTCGGCTTGGCCGGCCATGGCCTAAATGGCGACGATGGCCATCTTCGGCGGACCAGGTCCGCGGCGTCGATGAAAACGGCCAAGGCCAGGAAGCCTTTCGCGGCGTTGGTGACGTAGGATTCGGGTTTCCCCTTCTCCCTTGGGAGGCCGCCGTTAAGACGCTTTTCATCCAGGGCGAGGAGATTGTGGGAGGCGGCCGACTTGGAGTTGGGCAGGTCGGGGGCCGTTTTGCGGGAGGCTTTGCGTTGGGAGGCGGCGCTGGGGATGAATGGGTTTCGGGGTTGGATCGGGGCGACCTTGGCGATAGCCCTGGCGATGGCGTCAAAGTGGTAGATCGATTGACATGATTTGTAACCCTTTTTGTGTAGGATGGAGTGGGCGTTGAGTCGTTAAAAAAAACGTGCGCACCGGGAGTTTGCCGCAGTGTGTGTCTATTTCCTACGCGTCCTCGAGGGACAAATTGGGGTTCGATTCAAACGATGGAGCATGTTCTATCACGCAGGAGACTGCAAAATGTAATCGCTCTCTGCATCAAACGGCCCATAGTGCCAGGATACAGCAAAACGTGTTTCATTCAAAGGGGCGAGCGGACATCAGCCGTCGTTAATGAGATGTTCTAATTGTGCTTTTGTTGCTTTGAGATCTTCACTTTCTTTACGTTGCTGTTCAAGCATTTTAAGTAGTCTATTTATCTCTGCAGCTGGAATTATGACTAAATTTTCTTCATCGCTAAATAATTCTGATTCTTCAGAGATATTTTGAGAAATTTTGATTGGTTTTAAAGGGAGTGTATCTTGGAGAATAAAAACAGACCGTGTACCATTTACAGTCGAGGGCATAAGGTATCCGTCAAAAGGATTAGTTGAGCTATCTAGAGTCGAATCTGAAGATGATAAGTTGGAGAGATCAGACCCATGCATTGAACCTTCGAGGTGGTCAAATTCCAAAGCGTTTTGAACAATATGTTTAGGAGCTTCATTCATGGATATAATTTAACTTCTGAAATACAATTTGTCAATAGATAGATGAAAGTTTATTCTCTGATGCGGCTGCAAAAGCTGCAACCGAATTGAGAGTGAGCCCTAGCAAGGGTAAGTCTCTCCAGTGTAAGGCGTAGCGAACCGCACTGACCACTAGCTATGGACTACTTTTATCTACTGACCGTATGGTCATTGGTCCCGTGAGGGGGGTAGTAAAGCGTTAGAGGTGGAATAACCAGGCCAGCCATTGAGCGACGAAATAATTTTCATTCCGGGTGCCGACGTTGTGGAGAAATGCGGAAGGCAACATCCTATGCGGCGCTATCGCAAGGCGCATAGGAACCCGGCGGCGTCTGAGACCCTGTGCATGGTTAGAAATTCTGTTGACGGAAGCAGCGAGATCTCCTAGCTTCCAGGTGGGGATGGCCCACATGGACGGCAGGACAAGCCAAAAGCATAAAAGCCTGCGTGTACGGCAGGAGAAGTCGGATATCCCCATAGTACCGATGAAGTGGCCGAACTTTCGATCTTTCCGGGTCGATCGGAGGCCATGGAGGAAAGGGGGATACAGGAGGAGAACATGTTTAAGCCTAACACTTTGCATACTCAGGGATGCGAAAGCCAACCGGAAGCACCGGAGGTAGTGATAAACGGGATAGAACGTGTGCGTCAAGCGGCGATGAAAGATAAGAATCTCAAATTCACCAGTCTAATGCACCACATTACACCTGACTTGCTATGGAAAAGCTTCATGGCCATCAACCGCAATGCGGCCCCTGGCGTGGACGGTGTCCTGTGGGACGAGTACAAGGAGAACCTGGACGATAACATCATGGGATTATACGCAGACATTAAGGCGGGCGCATATAGGGCCCTACCTAGCCGTAGGCAGTATATCCCTAAAGCGGATGGTAAGCTACGGCCACTCGGCATCGCTTCATTAGAAGACAAAATCGTGCAAAGAGCGGTTGTGGAGGTGCTATCCGCAATATATGAGGTTGACTTCACGGATTTCTCCTTCGGATTTAGACCAAATCGGGGCTGTCATGATGCGTTGGACCTACTGTATATTGACATAACCCAAAAGAAAGTGAATTGGATTCTAGATGCGGACATCCAAGGGTTTTTCGATGCCATCAGCCATGATTGGATGATACGCTTCTTGGAACATAGGATAGCGGACCCCCGGATGATCCGGCTGATCCAGCAATGGTTGAAAGCTGGCATCATGGAGGAAAGCGAATGGAAAAGCACTGACCTGGGAACCCCTCAAGGGGGGTCCGGATCACCGCTGCTCGCCAATGTTTACTTGCACTATGTGTTGGATCTTTGGGTTGAGGTCCAGAAGAAGGAAGCCAGGGGCGAAATTCACTTTGTCAGGTATGCTGACGATTTCGTCGTAGGGTTCCAATACAAAGACGACGCCGAAAGGTTTCACAGACTTCTAGGGGAAAGGCTTAGAAAATTTGATCTAACCTTACACCCCACCAAGACCAGACTCTTTGAGTTTGGTCGATTCGCTGCGGAAAATAGACGCAGGAGAGGTCTGAAGAAACCCGAAACTTTCGATTTTCTAGGGTTTACGCACATCTGTTCGTTGACCAGAGCGAACCGAAAGTTTAAGTTATTGAGGAAAACCATTCTGAAGAGGCGCATGGCAAAATTAAAGAGCCTAGGCATGGAGCTTAGGAAACGGATAAACTGGTCAATAAAAGAGACTGGAAGATGGCTTAAACGAGTCGTGACGGGGTATTTTAATTACTACGCCGTGCATGATAACCTAAACATTCTAGGAAGCTTTAGGTATCACCTAGGCAGACTATGGATGCAAACAGTTAGAAGAAGAAGCCATAAAGCCAAAATGAAGTGGGATAAGTTCGTGTTGATAATTGATAAATGGTTACCAAAACCGACTCTAGTGCATCCTTATCCTAATCAACGCAAACACGTTGGTATCCAACTGAGGAGCCCGGTACGGTAGCACTGTCCGCCGGGATCTGTGCGGGGGGACACCCGCTCATGGGGTGTTCCCTACCGCGTCAATGATATTGATAAATTGTTTTGAATCATTTCTATTACCAGGATATGTTTCATGGAATAGGGGAATATTATAAGTAGGACTAACCATTAGTGACAGTCCAATAATTTTAAGATCTGTCCGTTTCTCCT
>JAIRNQ010000103.1 GCA_031257955.1 Deltaproteobacteria bacterium
CCTTTGGGTCCCCGGAACGGGTCCGGGGACCCTTGGCCGGGAAGGCCAAAGCGACTTATCGAACCACTAGGCCCCAAGGCCCGGAAAGGTTTTCCGGCCGGGGGCGGGAAGGACAAAGATGCCAAAACGCAATTTCCAATCATCCTTGGCCAAGCGCGGCGTTCGCTGGATGACCCTTTGGTTGGTCGTGGCCCTGACGCTGACGGTTATGGCCTATCTGGCCGTGGAGGCCGCCAAGTCCCAGGCCCGGGTCGAGCGCGTCCCGGAGATTTTGATCGCCTCAAACCGTCCCCTTTGGTTTTCGCCGGGGGGGCTGGCCCCGCCGGAGGCGGCAGACGTCCTGGGTGACCTACCGGGGGCCCCGGAAAGCCCCCCGGACAAGCCGGCCCCGGACAAGCCGGGTCCGGACAAGCCGGGCGCGCCCAAGTCGGGCCCAGTCGAGACGGGCCCAGTGGAGCTGGGCTCGGGCCAGGCGGTGGCGGGCCTCAATCGGTTAAGCCTCGGGTCCATTTCGGCCGCCTTGGCCGAGGACGGGGTGGGCAAATCGCCGGTGACTTACGCCTGCCTGTCAGACGCCGCCGAGCGGTTCGGGCTGCCGGTGACCCTGTTGGGTTTGCTTATGGAAGTGGAGTCGGGCCGGGTAGGGGAGATCTCGAAAAACAAAAACGGTAGCTACGACATGGGTCCCATGCAGATCAATAGCTATTGGCTGCCCCTTCTGAAAAAGGTCGGGCTGGGGGAGAGGTCGGTGGTGGATCACGGCTGCGTCAACGTGGCCGTGGCCGCCTGGATACTCAGAAGCCACATGTCCAGGAGCGAGAGCTTGGCCAAAACCGTCTCCGACTACCACTCGCTCAATCCCAAGCACGGGCAAAAGTACCTGAGGGCGGCCAAGAAAAGGCTAAAGGGCCTGGATTTGGCCGAGACCATCGGCAAAGCCAACGGGAGCCTTCCGGCCAAGCTAAGGCGCGGGGCCTTGCCCCAGGCCGGGGAGGCCCTTCCCGTCGAACCCATAAAGTTGTGAGAGATGGCCAAATCGCGAACCGTTGAATCCAAGACCATGGGCCCCATGGGGATCGTCTTCCTGATGGCCCTCCTTCTGCCCTTGGTCACCGGCTATCTGGGCCGGGCTTACGGGCAGGCCGCCCTTTGGGGGGCCAGGGCCCTGGTCTTGCCCCTCCCGGAAAAGGATCCGGCCAACGGCCTCTCGGCCATCCTTTGGGAGAAAAAGACCCTCACGCCCAGGGAAGCCAACGCCGTCATGGCCTATCTGGGGCGCCGCTACGCCCCGGTGGTCTTGGCCTTGACGGTTATCTTTATGTGCTTGGCCCATAGGCGGGATCCCGGACGCCGGTTTAGCCGTTATCACGACATGTGGTCACTCCTTAAGATCTCGGCCAAACACTTTCCTTGCCTTAGCCCCATCGTCAAGACCGGGCCCATCACCAAGATGGCCTCTTTTGGGGGCCAATGGGCCATCGCCGCCACCCCCCTCCAGTTCGTCTTGGAGAACGGCCTCCTGTTGGACCCTAGCGGGCAACCCTACCGACCGGGCGAGGTGATGGATTACCGGTCGGGACTGCCCATGGCCGGAAACCCCGCCCTGGGCCGCCAAAACTCTCTGGATGTGGCCAAACTTCGAGAACTCTTGATCTCACAACTGGGACGGCGCTTCGGCGGTCGGCCGGATCGCCTCACCGGCTACCGCCGGGCCCTGGCCGCCGCCTTACTGGCCCACGCCATGGACATGAAGACCGAGGCCATGGCCATCTTCGACTCCCTCTCGGTCAGCTGGGATCCCAAGACCCACTGGCTGGACGATTCGGCGGCCGAGAGCTTCCTGGCCGGGATCCTGCCGGCCCCGGCCCGCCAATCGGCCCCGGGGCCGATAACTGCCCCGGGGCCAGAACCCGACTCGGTTACGGAATCCGACCCGGCGGCAAAACCCCTTTCCGGCCAGGCGCCGCTGCCCTGGGCCGGCCACGGCCCGGGCTTGGCCGACCTCATGGGCCGGGAGGCCTTCGAAAACGTTTGGTTCATGACCCTGTTGGAGCTGGCCCGGGTAAAAGGGGCCCTGCCCACTTCCCTGTGGATTTGGCTAAAGCCCACCGACCGGCTTCTCTTTTACGCCCTCAACCAAGTCGGCGGCGGGGTGGCCTGGGTCGAGGCGGCCGGGGCCTTCAGCCACCGCGAGGCCGAAAGAAAAGCCGAAAAAGCCTTGGCCGAACCCGCGGTGGGACCGGCCATGGCCAGCATGGAAAAAACCTTAAAAGAGGACGGTTACCTCCCCAAAGGCCCCGAGGACGAATACCTGTCCCTGAAAAAGGGCTATGGCCACAAATCGTATTCGGTTCCCGAAATCGACGGAAACCCAGAGGCCGCCGAGGGAAAGGCCGCCGAAGAAGGAGACGAGGAAATGGACAAACAATCCCATTCTCAAAGACAAACGACATCGGCCGAGGAGTCGCCGGACTGGGAAAGTCCGGGCCGGGAAACCCCCCAAGGGCAAAAAATGGCTTTTTCCGACTTTGACCCCAGCCTCCCCCGGCTGGAATCTTTTGCCCAGCCTGACGGCCGGGCCGACGGGCAGGCCGAAGACGATGATTACCCGGGAAAAAACTTGGAGGACGAAGGCTGGTGGTCCCCCGACCCCTCGGACTTGGAGGGCTTCCCCGACCCCGACCGACCCGGCGCGACCGCCGGGCCGCTCGGAACCCCCGGGCCAGGCCGAACGGATTGGCCGTTCGGCCTGGCTGGGCGCGAGGGAATGGGCTGGTCCGGCGAACCGGATTGGGCGAGCGGATTGGCAGGGCTCGAGGGAGACGACTGGTCCGGGACAGGCCAGGCCGGCGGCTTCGACGGGCTGGACGGGGCGGACTTTGCCCCAGACGAAGAGGAGACTTTCCCCGGAACCGGCCCAGGCCTCGGCGTTCGGCCGAACTTGCGAAGGGCCCTGGACCCCGCTCCGGCGCCGGAACCGACGCCGGCCAAAGCCGACCGCGAAAGAAAGAAAGTTTAAAGTGTTTGAGTTTTTGTTGACGTCCGCAAAATGCCCTCGGCCGGGTTAGCCGGCCGCCGACCGGGACTTACGGATAGGGCGCGGGTTATGGCTCTCGGCCAAACCCGTTGGAATAGTCACTAAGCCAAAGCCGCCGCCGTTGGCGGCGAGTTACAAGGCGTTTTTATTCGTGACCTCTTTTTTTTGGGGGTCCAGGCGAGACGGTCTCGCCGGCGTCCGGCCGCCCGGAAAAACGGGGGCCGCTTGAGTGGAGGATATCTATGTCGTCAAAGAAGAAGTTCCGGCCAAGCCCGGCCAAGTTGGCCGGGGCGCCAACGAAGGTCACCGGTCCCAGTCCCCTGGTTCCCATTGGCCCGGGCGCGGAAGGGAAGGCCGAGGTTGTGTCCCTCGGCCCGGGGCCAAACCGGCCAGGGCACCCCGAAACGGCCCAAGGGCCAGAGAGGCTGGAAGCTACTAAAAGGCCAGAGAGGGCCGAAGGGCCCGACTTGGCCATGCTGACCGATGGGCTGGAAGGGGAGGAGTTGGCCGAATTGATGGAACTGGCCTCCGCCATGGAAGCCTTGATCTGGAAAAAAACTGGAGGGCCCGAGGAGGCCGACTGGCAACTGGACGGGCTTACCGAGGAAGAGAGGCGGCCCCTCCTGATCCGGCGAGCCGCCGAGGCCGAAGAAAGGGCCTTGGCCAATCCGGGCGAACCCATAGGGATCGATTGGGATCTGGCCAAGCATATGGGCTGTTTCATTGAGGACGCCGTCAGTCCCCAAGATTTTCAAGAACCCAGAAAGGGCGCCCGCCACGGCCGGGTCCCCGCGGCCGCGCCGGCCGAAAGCGATGGGAGGTAACCATGGTTTGGACTAAGAAAACCCGGGAGAGGGGCAAAAAAAGGCTTTTTCCCAATGAATCCAACCGCCGGGGGCCGGGCGGAGTCGTCTATGACTCCGTCGGCCCCATGGGGGCCGACAACCCCGAATGGGCCGGTGGGTCCGATACCGTTGAAGGCTCGGTTTTGGTCGACGCCAACGGCCAACCCCTAACCGGCCAGACTGTTGCTGGTCAGATTGGGGCCGGCCAGGCTGGGGCCGGCCGGACTGGATCGGGCCAAGTCGCGGACGGGGAGGGCGTAGTTTTGCCCGCTCGGGGCGACGGTCCCGACGGGTCCGACGGTTTTGGGGCGGAGGACGGAGAGGCCACCGTTAAGGGCTTTGGTCCCAAATCGATGTTTTACCGCTCCCGCAAGGAGATCTCCGATCGCCTTTGCCAGCTTATCAAGGAGAACAAGGCCCCCTGGCAGAAGCCCTGGTCGGTCGGGCTGGACGAGATTCCCTATAACCCCGTCTCCAAGACCGTCTATCGGGGCTACAACCGGTTATTGCTTTCCTTGCAACGCTATACCGACCCCAGATGGCTCAGCTTCCTCCAGGCCAACGGCAAGGGCTGGCGGGTACAGGCCGGCAGCCAAGGGCAGAAGATAGAGTTTTGGCAGTGGTTCTCCCAGAAGAATATTTTGGGGCCCGACGGGTTGCCCTTAAAGAACAAGAAAGGCGAGCCCATCGTGCACAAGGTGAATTTTGTCAGGCCTTTCTTCAAGCGTTTCACCGTCTTTAACGCCAGCCAGATCGTCATGCCCGACGGGAGTCCCATTCCGGGCCACGAAGCGGCCAAGATCCTCTGGAACCCCTTCGAGGCGGCCGAGGAACTCATCCAGGCCTCCAACGCCAACATCAAATACGCGCCGATGGATCTTTGCCAGTACGACATGTCCGCCGACGTCATCACCATGACCCAAAAGGGAAACTTTCCCACGGCCGAAAGGTTCTATGCCAGCCTCTTCCATGAGTTGGCCCACTGGACCAGGCATCCCAGCCGACTGAAACGGGAAAAGATCGTCGAAAAAGAGGGCTACGCCAAGGAGGAACTGCGGGCCGAGATCGCCTCCTGGATGCTCTGCCAGGATCTGGGCATGAATTTTTCGCCCGACAACTCCGTGGCCTACTGCCAGCACTGGATTGAGGATCTCGCCAATGACCCCAGCGAGATCGCCAGGGCCTGCGCCGACGCCGAAAAGATCAAGGCCTACCTCCTGGCCCCCGTTCCCCACCTCCAACTTAAGGCGGCCCTGCCCTTCGATTCCGACTCCGACTCCGCCGCCGACTCCGACTCCGTCGCCCAAGCCGAGTCGGCCGGACCCGCCAACGGCGCCCCCGGGAGCAAACGCCGCCCGGTCCGGAAGGCCCCCCCGGCCGACCCGTCGCCCGTAACCGACGACCCGGCGCCCCTAACCGCCGAGCCGTCGCCCGTAACCGCCGAGCCGGCGCCCCTAGCCGCCGACCCGGTGCCCGCGCCACTTGTGGCCGACGCCGTTACCGCCGAAGGGAGCGATACGCCCCCCGAGGAAAGCCCAGCCGCCGGCGGAGGTGACGATACCATCGTCCTCAAACCCTTAACCGACTCACCCGAGGGCGCCCCCGACCGGACGGGACCGGTCGGGCCGGAACCGGACTGGGAAAGGCCGGAAAGTTCCTCCGTCTCGGGCGAGGCGCCCTTGCCCCCGCTCCCGGACCGTCCGCCGATTCCCATCGTGCCCATTTATATGGATGGGCCAACCAAACCTTTCGACGTCTCGGCCATGGGCCTACCGCCGTCCCCGGCCTCGGCCCCGGTACCGGACTATCCGAGCCTCCCTTTCATACCCTTGGACAAACCCGTTCTTCCCGAAGGCGAGCCGTACCCCTCTTGGCCCAGGGAAAACCCCGACCAGCCCGAAAAACCCAAGCTGAACTCCGCCGCCCGGCGAAGGGGGCGCCCATTTGACCTGGGCCTTCCCGGATCGGGGCCCTTTGTCGGGCTGGGGGACGAAGGGGAGGTAACCGTAACCCAAATCTTCCCCAGAGGGGGATACGTCCGGAACGACCCGTTGGAGATCGCCAAAACGGTTAACGACTGGACGGCCCTGACGGCCCAAGAATACTTCAAGGCGGCCGGGAACATTTTCAGCGACCAACTGTCGACCAACTACGCCGTCCATCACGCTTTTGAGCGAGAGATTACCGATGAGGAGGTAAAAGCCATGGCTGAGGAAAGCCAAAGACTGAACGCCCTGGACAGGGCGGCCAGGGGCCTGGAACCCCTGGACGAAAACGGGAACCACCCGGATGGGAGTGCCCCAGGGACGGCCGACGCCGAGCCGGAATCGTTAGCCGAGCCGGAAAAACCCGCCGAACCGGAAATGTCCGCCGAACCGGAAATGTCCGCCGAGCCGGTGGAAGAAATCCGGCCGGCCAAGAAAGACAAACGGGAGAGGAGATTCCGGTGGGCCTCGGATCCCAATCCGAAAACCCCAATCCCGACGACCGCCGACGAAGACGGCCAAGCGGTCGCGATGACCCCCGAAGAGTCGGCCTTCTACCAAAGGCAGATCGCCTCGGCCATGGAAGAGGAAAAGCGAAAGATCGAAAGCGGTTTGGGCGACGAGCCAAGCGAAACGGAGCGATGGGCCTCCAAGGAGATATTGGCGGCCGTAAAATCCCTGGGTCCCGAGTATGAGAATAAGTCCTCAAGGGAGATCGGCGAGGCCCTCTTGGAAAAGGCCAACAATAGGCTCAAACGCCAGAGGCTGGAAGGGGAGGGGCAGGCGCCCGACCGGGCCGACCCCGACCGCCCGGTCTTGACCCCGTCCGACCAGGCCGACCCCGACGGCCCGGCGGGCGATTGGGCCAGGCCCACCAGCGGTCCCGAGTCCGGGGAACGGGCCAAGGCCGAAGGCGAGGACGGGGAGGCCCCCAAGCTCCGGAAGAAGAGAAAGGGCCGGAAAAAAATGCTCGAGGCCCTCTCGCGGGGCGATTTCCTAACTTACTTCGAGTCGGGCAATTCTGGGTCGGCCAAGGTCGATCTGGCCAATGCCGGCGCGGCCACCGTCGCGTCCGACAATCCTTGGATATTCGCGGCCGAGAAGGCCAAAGCCGAGTCGGCCAACTTCGGGTCGGCCAGGGCCGAAACGGACAAAGCCGGGTCGGCCAATGCCGGGTCGGCCAACTTCGGGTCGGCCAACTCCGGGTCGGCCAAGGCCGAAACGGACAAAGCCAAAAGCGCCCTTCCCCGGCTCGAGGACGAGCCGCTGCCTTGGAACGCCTATGAGAAAGACGATCCGGGGCTTTGGAGCGCCGACGAGGAACTGGATGTGGAGACCAAGCGGCTGGTCATCAAAGAAATCAAGGCCATTGCCAAGGCCTCCCGTAACGAAACCGCCCAAAATGCCGCCGCCCAAGCCGCCGGCGCCCAAGCCGGCGCCGACCATGCCGCGGCCCAAGTCCTGGCCGCCCAAGCCGCCGAGGCCCTAAGGGCCGCCGCCAAAAGCCCGGGCGAGGCCGCCGCGCCCGCGGCGACGGAAATGGCGGCCGTAAGGCCCTTTAGTGGACGGGAGAATCCGGTGAGACACTTTCCCAAACCCCAAGCGGCACCCCGTCTGGATCCCTACGAACCGCACTCCGATCCCGATTGGTGGGAGGCCCACGCCACCCTCGAAGACATGTACCCCAAGGTGGAGGAAGAGAGGGACATGGTCCCTTTTGAGGAGATGCGGTTTAAGACCCTCCAAAGGATAGTCACCTGGCTAAGCCGTCCGGGCCTTGTCGTCAGCGGGGTGAGCCGCTGGGCGGCGGTGAACGAACTCTGCTCGGAATCCTTGGGCACCAATTGGGCCGGCGAAGGCAAGTTCTCCCAGTTTTTGCGGGAGACCAAGAGGGTTTGCGACTATCAGACAAACCTCATCCAAAACCTTGACAACCGGGAAAACGGCCGCGACTGGTTGCGCCGGGAGGTTAGCGTCACCAACTCCCTCCTGTTGGTCATTGACGCCGGCAAGCAGCTGGATTATCCGGGTTACGTCTTTCCCCGGGATCACGCCTTAAGGCGGCCCTACGATTACGTTCCCATGGTCAGCCACAAAGTGGGCGACGTATCCACCAGGCACGCCATCACCATTGCCGGGATGCCGGTGACCGACTTCAGGATCGCCGAATGCGACGAGATCCCCAGGGGCTACGGGGTCTTGAAGCGTGGCACCTACGAGCTGGTCGGCTATTTCAGGGACGAGCAAAACGCCAACGATTTTGCCTACTCGCTGGGACGGCCCGACACCCCGATGCTCAGGCGTTTTCAAGACAGGGAGTTCATGGCCCAGTTCAGCAAGCGCCTCCCCATCGCCGACGGGCTGCCCAAACAGAGCCTGCCAACGGACAACGATCTAATCGAGCTTAACCAAAAGCTCCTGGAGCGTTCTCGCCTGCGGCGCACCAAGGGCCTGGAACCGACCGAACCCCTCTTCAGCCCGGACAAACCGGTCTTTCCGCCCTTCCGGTCGCCCAAGAAAAAGCCCCGGCTCAAGGAGGGCGTCGAGCCCATCCTGGCCGCCACCAAACCGGCCAAGCCCAGGCCGTTGGCCGACGCGCCGTTGGCGCCTATGCCCACCGGCCTAAAGCCGTTGCCGCCTAGGCCGGCCAGTCCCAATCCCTTGGCCGCCGCGCCCTTGGCCCCTAAGCCGCTGGCCTCAAGTCAGGCGGAACCCTATCCGGCGCCGCGCGAGCCGGGCCGGCCCAAGTTGAAGTCCCTAAAGTCGCCGGTTATCGACTTCGACGACTCGGACGACGACGGTTCCGGTCCCTTTTTCGGGCCGAGGTAGGCCCGGTAGCCAACCCGTAAATCCCCTAGCCGGCGCCTTCGGGCGCCGGCGGAAACTTCCGGCCTTTTGGCCGAGGAGGAAAGCTAAACATGATTGTCGCCTCATATGTGTCGCGTCGTAAATTCGTCGTCTGGGGCGAAGAATTCCAGACCGCCGTCAATACCCATTGGAACCGAAACGCCAAGGCCGTCGTTGGTCCCTCGCGCTTGGCCGATTGGCCTTTTGGCCAAGAGGTCCACCAACCCTTTGGGGGCACGCCACCGTTTTTGCCGGGAAAGGAACAATCGAAGCTCTACCAATCCCTTAGGGACTGGCTCTTCGAGGCCACCGACGTTTACTTCGTCTACCCCCCGGGAGCGGAATTCGAGGCCCTGACCGCCAGGATGAGCGAGGCCCTGCGGCTGCCCAATCCCCTGGTGGCCCGGGTGACCCGGCTGACCCCGGACCGGCTCCGGACGGCCATAAGGGAGGCCTCTCCGCCGGACTTGCCCATGGCCCTCTTCCACGAGGCCCGTGAAGTGCTGCGGAGCCTTCCCAACAACCTGGCCCAGACCCTAAAGCGGTACATGGGAGTGAAGCTACCCATTTCCGGGACCATGTCGCCCTTACTTCGCCGCCTGGCCCAGGATCGGCGGCGCGTCCTGGCCCCCGGAGGGCCAAACCCGGTGACCTTGACCGTCCAGGAGAGCCCCCTGAAGGCCGGCGCCTCGCCCTTCGCCCGAATCGGCCTCACCTACGGGCCCATATACGGGGCCAAGTTTACGGCCAAAAACGGTCGGGTTTACGACATGGGCCAAGCCCTTACCCATAACCTGGCCGGCTACCCGACCACGGGGCCCTTTTTTCGCGAAAGCCCCGAGACGGGGACGAATTGCGGTCCCCAAAGGGACAAGGATTTTTTTAAAACCTTTGTCCACGCCACCAGCGCCTCCCTCTTCCTGTTTAGGCTGAACGACTCTTGCCATGGCGGCTACGACATTTACGATCTCGCCCAGGAGGCCGAGGAGCGGAAGGGGTTCACCGTCAAGGAGACCTTGTATTGGGCCGAGTACCTCTTTCGAAAGGGCTTGGTCGACTGGCCCTTCGAATCCTTGGCGCCCGTGCCGGCCCTGGTCCATATCGGCTTTAACGACGCCTCCAGGGTGGGCTTTAAGCTGGAAAGCCAGGCCCCCCGCATGAGCCTGGCCGCCGGACGGCCACCGAAGGGCTTGCCCGCCCCGGCCACGGAGATCTTTTGTCTGTGCCGGGAACTCTTGGAGGCCAATTCCCCGGCCAACCGGGACCCGGATCTTCCGCCGCCCGTTCCCATGATCGGCTTTACCAGAAACGTCGAGGGCCAGGTCGCCACTCTGGTCTTTCCCCGGCCTGGGGCTTCGGCCATAGGCCATTGCCGCGAGAGCGCCAACAAACTGGTGGCCCACGTCAAGGGGCTCGACTATGACGGCTACAAGATGGAATCCGTCGATTTTGTCCCCACCCGCCTGGCTCGGGAAATCTGCCAGGCCGGGGCCTCCACCCTGGCCGAGTATGACCGGGGGGTCAGCGATCTGCTCCAAGCCAAATGCCTTTCCGAGGAAAACGGCTTCCACGCCCTGACCAAGTGGGGGCGGATCTTCAATTCCACCATGGCCGGTCGCTGCTTCAACGATCCCGACCGCCTGTTGGCGGCCGAGACGGGCCTCTTGGAAGCCGCCCATTCCCTGCCCGATCTAACGGAGCACAAACGGCGCTTCGAGGTCCGCCTACGCATGGAAACCGTCATCCAAAACGAAATTAAAAACGCCAACGAGGAGTCCGAAAGCGTCTCCGCCAAAGACTCCGCGACCTATAGACTCATAAACCGTATCTCCAAGGGGGCCAAAAAATCCCCCCGGGCCGCGGCCAAAACCAAACCCGTGTCCCCCTCTTCCCCAACCGCCTCCCCCCGCTCGGGCGTCCCCGATCGCCCGGCCGACTCCATTCGCTCGGGCGAGCCCACTCGCCCGACCGAAACCTTTCGCCCGGGCGAAACCGCTCGCCCGGCCGAATTCGGGCCCGAGCCCAAGGCGCCCTTTTTGCCAACCGGTTCCGGGACCATGGCCTTCGAGCCCGACGGCCCCTCTCCGCGATAGACGC
>JAIRNQ010000126.1 GCA_031257955.1 Deltaproteobacteria bacterium
ATGGTTGCCAGGGTTGACACCAAAAGAGATTTGCCGAAACGGCGGGGCCGGGACAAGAAAGATTGTTTATGTTTGTTGGCCAGCTCGTACAGAAGCCTAGTTTTGTCGGCATAATAAAAATTTTCTGTGACAATTTCGACGAAATCGGCCCGGCCTAAGGGCAGTTTGAGTGGGGGTAATGGATTGTCCGCCATGGTAGTCTCCTGGGTGATTGGCTAACGGTCATTTATTGGCGGTCGGCACCTTAGGATCGGCTTCACTGATATTACATTATATCGCCTTTGGTAAGATTTTAGATCAAAAAAATCTGGGATTAGGCTTGGCTCCGGCGACTCGATTAAGCCATTCCATAGTCCGGCCGATGGGTAAATCGTAATCGGGGGAATAAAATTGGAATAGGAATTACGGTTCCATTTTGCCCCAAGCTCCGGCGAACCGCAACTGTCGGGTTTGTGGCGGGTTAATTGCCGGTTGCCGATTTGGCGACCGCGGGAAAAAAGGGTTGGCCGGAAGGAGGTTTCGTTTGGCGGCGATGAGGTGTGTTTTCGGATTTGGGTAAGGTTTTTTGTCAATAAATTAAATGGTCAATTGATTGGTTTATGCAAGTATTGGTTGTTATATTTTGGATAATCGGTGGTATAATAGCGGGCAAGCTTAAAAAAGTAGGGAAAAAGCAGTTGAGATTGCTGAGAGAAGGGCCGGTTTCGGAGGGAAGGGTTGACCCGGAAATGGTTTTGGGAGGCGCTTAGAAGGTATCCCGTTGTCGTTGGAAGGGTATAGGGCGTGTTTGGGTTGATTCGGGGCGCCAAGGGCGGCAGTGGGTGCCGATGCTAATCGAAGGCCTGGGGACGGGCTGGGGACGGCCGGGGTGGCTTAGGACTCGATGTGCGACTGGTAGTAGCTCATGACTTGGCGGACGAAGGATCTGGTCTCGCTGAAGGGGGGCATCTTGCCGCCGTAGCGCTTGATGGTGTCGGGGCCGCAGTTGTAGGCGGCTAGGGCCAAGTACTCGTCGTTGCCGAACTCGTCGAGGAGCATCTTGAGGTAGCGGACACCGGCGGTGATGTTGTTGTAAGGTTCCTGGGGGCTGGAGACGCCCATGGAGCGGGCGGTGCTGGGGAGGATCTGCATCAGGCCAACGGCCCCTTGGGCCGAGACGGCCCGGGTGTCGAACTTCGACTCGGCCTGGATGACGGCTTTTACCAACGCCGGAGAAATGCGGTGGCGACGGGCGGCCTCTTGGATCATTTCGTCATAACGGGTGGATTTTTGGTCGAAAGAGGGTTTTTGTTTGGTCTGGTCTTTAACCTGATCCAGTAGGTAGGGGTTGGGGGCCAAGCCCACGGTAACGGGGAGAGGCTCAGGCTCGGGGGCCGACGGGGCCAAGGGACTGACTTGGTCGGGCGCGTTTTGGGCTTGGCGGGCCTTAAGCTCCAGGTGGGCGATCGAGGTTGAAAGGCCGACCACCATGACCACCAGGGAGGCTTTGAGGCAGGCTTTGTAGATTAGGCTCGTTATGGCGCATTCACGTCTCATTGTTCTTAGATATCAGTCAGAAAAGAATTTGTCAACTCTTTTAAAATACTTAAATAATACCGATTATTGACATGTGCATTACAATAAGCTACAAATAGTCGGCAGATATTGGAGGCATTTTTTTACAAAGCTTAATTAGTAACCACTTTTAACAATGATAATTTTTGCTTGGCACTTGGGAGTAGCTTTAAATTAATTACGATCTAGAAGGAATTTTTATAACATAAAAATTTGACTTATTTTTGTTGGACTTAATATAATATGTTGTCAATAAGTATGAACATTATTAAGCCCAAGATATCAAAAAGAAATAGAGACATTAATGTCCCTGTGAGGTAAATCTTGAGTCTTATCGAAAAAATTGAACCGCTACTGCTTGCCGTGGCGGCCTTGATTGGTTTGGCTTTGGGCCACTTTGGCGGGCTTTCCGGCTTGCTTGGACCTTGGGTTCAAATATTATTAATTTTGATGCTAATTGGTGTGTTCTGGGACATTCCCTTCAAGGATCTTAAGAAAGGTTTCAGCGACTTGAAGTTTTCCCTGACCTCGCTGGCCATCAATTTCGTCTGGATTCCGATTTTCGGCTTCGCCTTGGCCAAAATTTTCTTGGGCGGCCACGATGACCTTCAAATCGGCTTTATCATGCTGCTGGTCACTCCCTGTACCGACTGGTATCTCGTTTTTACGGCCATGGCCAGGGGCAACTTGCCCTTGTCGGCTTCCATATTGCCCTTGAATCTGATAGTTCAGTTACTCTTGCTGCCGGTCTACCTGTGGATTTTTGGTGGGCTGGCCGGACAGTCAGACCCCCTTTATATCCTTTGGCAAGTAGTTCTGGTTCTTTTCGTGCCTTTAGTGATAGCCAGGGTCCTAACCCGCCTGAGCGCCTCCAGGGAGAGGCTAAACGGGGCCTTAAGGCGCCTGTTTCCGGGGCTCAGGTTTTGGTACCTTTTTCTGGCCGTGGCCTGCATGTTCGCCGGGGAAGGGGGGACCATCTTGGAGAGGCCGGACATTTTCCTGCTTTTACTGGCCCCGGTTTTGGTTTTCTTCGCCTTGAACTTTGTCGTCGTTCGCTTGGCCGCCTCGGCCATGAAATTTAGCTTCCAGGACGGGGTCAGCCTAAACCTGACCACCCTGGCCAGAAACTCGCCTGTGGCCCTGACCGTGGCCATAGGGGCCTTCCCCGACCGGCCCCTGATTGCCCTGGCCTTAATCATCGGGCCCTTGATTGAACTCCCGACCTTGGCCCTGATCGCCCATCTTCTCCTGCGGCTGGGCCGGAGGCTCAAGGTACCCGGTTACGAGTGAAAAAATGCGGGCCGTCCCCGGTTTATCGCCGGGGCCAAATCGCCGAGAAATGCCCGCCAGGCCCAAGTCTTCGAGCCCAAGTCCCTGGGCCCAGATCCCCGGGACTTTGCCGCTGGGCCGTGGTGGGCCCTTCGGGCGCCCAGGGCCGAGTCGCCGGAACTGTGATCGTAAGGAATTGGTCGTGGGGTTTTAGGCGTTCAGGGTAGGCTCCACGGCCCGCATGGCCAGTATGGTCTTTTCGATCAGTTGGTCCAGTTCCCAGCCCAGCATGGTAGCCCCCCGCTCTATGACCTCCCGGGAGCAGCCGGCGGCAAAAGTGGCCGTTTTGTATTTCTTTTTTACCGACTTAAGTTCCAGATCGGAGACGCTTTTCGAGGGCCTCATCAGGGCCGAGGCCCAGATTAGGCCGGTGAGTTCGTCAACGGCGTAGAGGACTTTCTCCATCTCGTGTTCGGGCTTGACGTCCACGGTCAGCTGATAGCCGTGGCTTACGACCGACTTGATCAAATCCTCGTCGGCGCCGCCCTCCCGGAGAAGCTCGGGGGCTTTCAGGCAGTGCTCGGTTGGATAAAGCTCAAAATCTATGTCGTGCAAAAGACCCACCACGGCCCAACGGTCGGCCTCGTCCCCGTAGCCCAGATCCTGGGCGAACCAGCGCATGACCCCTTCCACGGTCTGGGCGTGGCGCAGGTGGAAAGGCTCTTTATTGTACTTGGTCAATAATTCCCAAGCTTGTTCTCTACTGATGGTTCCCATTTGGCACCTTTCTTATATTTTGAAATGTAACGGCAAACAAGATTAGGCTTTGGAAGCGATGGATTGCCGGACAATCCCGGTTGGATTAAGGGCACAGTTTAGCACAGGTGGCCAACCCAGAAAAGGCCTTTTAAGGCCCCTGGCGCCCCGGGTGGGTGTTAGAGTGCGGGTCTGGCCACAAGATTTGCCTGCGGGGCCTCTGGGACCGTTTACGGGCCCGTCTGGGAGGTGACCGTGGTCACCCCGACGGGAAGGTTTGGGCGACCGGCCGAGAAAGGCCCTTTTACGAACTCCGGGACCCCGGGTGGGGTTCCGGCCAACCGGAAGGAAGTGAGAGATGACCGAGAAAAGCGTTTTTATCGGCCTGGGCCGCATGGGCTCGCCCATGGCCCAGAGGATACTGGCCGAGGGTTTGCCCCTGGTCGTCCATAACCGGGACGTCGGCAAAACCAAGCCATTGGTCGATTTGGGGGCCAAGGTGGCCGACGGGCTGGACGGGGCCGTGGCCGGGGCCGATTTGATCATGACCATGGTCAGCGACGACTCGGCCCTCTTGGCCGTGGCCGAAGAGGGTAGGCTAAAAAAAGCCGCGCCTGGGCTGATTCACGTGTCTTTGAGCACGGTCGGGGTGGACACGGTCCTCTACCTGGAAAGCCTTCACGAATCGCTGGGGCAGACGCTCTTGTCTTGCCCGGTGTTTGGCCGGCCGGAGGCGGCCCGGGAGGGCAAGCTCAATTTGTGCCTGTCCGGTCCCAAGGCGGCCAAGGACAAGGCCCTTGCCTATCTCGAACCCATGGGCAAGGTCTGGGATTTCGGGCTTAGGCCCCAAGGGTCCAACGCCGTCAAGCTGGCCGGGAATTTCATGATCGCTTCGCTCATCGAGCTTTTGTCCGAGGCCTTTTCCCTGGTCGAAAACCACGGCGTTCCACCGGAGGCCTTCTTTGGGCTCATGTCCGGCACGCTCTTTAACGCCCCGGCCGTCCACACCTACGGTAGGCTGATCCTGGAGGCCGACTTCGACAAGGCCGGATTTCTGGGATCCCTTGGGGCCAAAGACGCCGGGCTGGTCAGGGAAGCGGCCAGGCGAAGCCATACCCCGATGCCCTTTTGTTCGGCCCTGGAGGATAGGTTCCTGCGCCTTCTGGCCCGGGGCTGGGGGGACAAAGACTGGTCGGCCATCTCGGACTTGCAAAGGGAAGACGCCGGACTCAAATAATGGTTTGGTCCCTAAAGGCCTTGGGCCAGGGCGTTCGATTTCGTTGGGAATTGGGGAGCGTTTTCGGGGCGGACCGGGACGGTCCGGGGTGCCTTCAGTGGTCCAGGGGCCAGGCGGAGAAATCGTCGCCGTCGCGGCGGTAGGCGGCCGAGGGCCGAAGGCCGGCGGCTTCCAGGGGCGGGAGGATAAGATCGTGGTCGTTTTCGGCCAGGCTTATGGCCAGGCCGCAGTTGGGGTTAACTTCCTTGGGCACCGGGACCAGGCTGAAGGGAAGGCCCCTTTCCTCGAGCAAGTCTTCGGCGTTTAGGATGTCGGTGTTGGAGGCAAAAATTAGTATGATCTCTGGTCCGCCCAGGGCCATTTTTTAGCTTCCTTTCTGGAGGGCCAGGGCCCTCAAGGCTTTGGCGGCGGAGGCGATCTCGGCGGCGGTGTTGAAGGGGCCAAAGGAAAACCTGACCGACCCGCCCGGAAAGGTGCCCAGCCGTTGGTGGGTGAGGGGGGCGCAGTGGAGCCCGGCCCGGGTCAGGATGCCGTAGTCTTTCTCCAGGGCCCCGGCCAGATCCGACGACGACCAGCCCTTAAGGTTCAGCGAGACCGTGGCCACCCGATCCTTTCGGCCTGGACCCGGCCCCTGAAGCCTCAGGCCCTTGATGCCGACGATCTCTTCCAAAAAATGTTGGGTTAAGCCCATCTCGTGCTCCCGGATGGCCTCGACCGTGGTCTCTAGGACATATTCCACCCCGGCGGCCAAACCGGCCAAGCCGTGGGTGTTGGCCGTGCCCGCTTCCAAGGCGTCGGGCAGGAAGTCAGGGTGTTCCAGGCTCTCCGAGCGGCTGCCGCTCCCGCCGACGGCCAGGGGCGCGACGAACACGTTTGGGCCGACCCAAAGGCCGCCCGTGCCCGTGGGGCCCAAAAGGCCCTTATGGCCGGTAAAGGCCAAAAGGTCCACCCAGGCCCCGGCGTCGCCCAGCGGTACCGAGCCGGCCGTTTGGGCGGTATCCAAAAGAAGCGGCACGTTCCCGATGGCCTCTTTAATCTCCCTGGCCGGGGCCAGGGCCCCGCTGACGTTAGAGGCGTGGTTTAAGACCACCAGCTTCGTTTGGGGCCTAAGCCGGGCCTTAAAGTCCTCGGGCCGCATGGCCCCGTCCACGGGCGGTATGGGCTCCCACTCGATGCCTTTTTCCTTGGCCAGCCTGGTCAGCGGCCGGGCGGTGGAGTTGTGTTCCAGCGTCCCTGACAGGACGTGATCGCCCCTTTGGAGATCCAGCCCGCTTAAGGCGGCGTTTAGTCCCCAGGTCACGTTGGGTCCGAAGCAGATCCGGCCGTTGTCCTTGATCCCTAAAAGCTTGGCCAGGGCCTTCCTGGCCCGATGCACGATCCTGGCGGCGGCCATGGCCGGGGCGTGCCCGCTGCGGCCGGGACTGGCCGGGGCGGCCAGGGCGGCCATGATGGCGGTGCCTACCTGGGGCGGCTTTGGGAATGAGGTGGCCCCGTTGTCTAAGTAAATCATAGCTTTCTCGCGGTCGCCCCCGGAAATGGGTAGCTTAGGTTAAGATTTAACCATATTTTTAGGCCAAAGGCAACGCGATGGGCAAAACCTTAAAGCCGCCGCGGCCTAGAAACGCCTTGGGGGATGAAAGCCGCTTTTACCCAAATGTGTCGTTTAGCCGCTGGTTTTTTCCAACCTCACGCCAACCCTTGGCCCGGTCCCTTTCGGCCCGGTACGCTTTTGTCGCCCCGGTTTTTTGGCCTCGGGCGAAGGGCCGCCGGTTTTCGCCTTTTATCTCGCGCCTTGGCCTGCCGTCCCGGCCAGGGCCGGGATCTCGGTCGAGGTACCGACGGCGGGGAATTCGGCCTCCAGGCAGCGCAACATGTCCTTGATGTTGGTCAGCTTCATGTTGGGGCAGAATATTTCCACCTCGGTCTCAAAAAATCGGCTCTCCGGAAGCGTCTGCCTTAGCGTTTCGACCAGCCCGCTTTCGCAAATCACCAGCCAGTCGCCCTTGGGGGCCCTTTGGCAGGCCTCAAAAATGGTTTGGCTGTCGCCTACCGCCTCGGCCAACCGCCTCACCTCGGGCCGGCACAGCGAGTTGGCGGCCACCCTGGCCCCCGGCAGCGACTTTAGGGCCGCTTCCACGTCGGCCGCGGTAACTTGCAGATGGACTTGGCAAGCCGCCCCGGGCCATTGGCCGTGGGGGAGAGCCGTCGGGTCCCCGGCCGAGAGGGCCGGAAGCACGGTGATATGGCGATTAGGAAGGGATTGGGAAAGAATTTCCGGGTGAAATTCGCCAAAAGTCCCGATTTCCAGATCGCACAGATCCCGGACCTCCCCGGAGGCCTTGATGTCTGCGGCCAGTAGCGTGTCCGGCCGGTTCTGGCGGGCCAGGGCCACTTCCCCGGGACCGACGGTCCGGCTAAAGGGGCAATCGGCGTCAAGGCGAGGCGTCAAAATCACTAAATCCGGCCTGAGACGCTCCAAAGTCTGGGTCAAAAAATCCACGCCGCAGACCATAATGGCCTTGGCTTCACTCCTTAGGGCGGCCCGGTAGATGCCCAGGCTTCCGCCCACGAAATCGGCCAAGGCCTTAACCTCGGCCCTTTGGTAAAAGTGGGCCAATATTTCCACGCCCATGGCCCGGGCTATTTCGGTAAGCCTTTCGGCTTGGGCCTTACGTCGGGGCCCCAGTTTGGTATCCGCCAACATGGCCGTTACCAACGGACCCCAACCACCATGCTGTAGGCCTGGCCTTCGGAATCGGCGAAACGGCCCACGCTTTTAATGGAGAGGTGGTTGGAGTAGCGGTCGCGCATGCCCAGGGCGTCCGGATAATACCTAAGTGATCCCTCTTTGGCAAAGCGGGGCAGGGAAAAAAGAATCGGCTTGCCGCTGGGAACCATGTCCAGAAAGGCCAATTCGTCTT
>JAIRNQ010000151.1 GCA_031257955.1 Deltaproteobacteria bacterium
GCCATATTGGGTAACCAACAAACCTTGTTTGGCGAGGGAGTTTTCGACCGATCCGACGGTATTTTTGCCCGGCATGACGCCGTTTTTGAGTATTTTCGTCTCGTCCTGTACCTCTAGGAGGTTTATGACCACGAAGACGAATATAGCCACGTAAATCAGTGACGATCCCACAAACCCCAGTAATATTTTAGTTCCCAGCTTCATTGATCACTCCAGTTTAGGCTTGAGCCTTATATTCGTGTTATGTCTGGTGACGATTCTCGCGTCAACGCCTTATCGGTCGACGCTGGTTGCGTGTCACTACCGTTCCGCGACTTGAAGCAAACCGGAGCTTCTGTTGACTTGCCCAAACGTTAAAGGGAATGGATTCCGGAGCGTCGGGCGGCCCCCGCCGGCGGGCCGGCGGTCCGCCGATGGCGCGCGCTCCACGGAACGATAAAAATCGCTGAGGGATAACCAAATCGAAACGACTTGGTCTCTATTTTGTCCCGCTTTAATTATTGCAAAATATGTATTATATTTCAAGTTATTTAGAAGTTAAATGAAATTTGCCATTGCAATGGAAATTTTATATGGTTGATATTTGATTGGCAATATTTATTTTGGTATAGTAAATAACGATTTTTGCGTTTTATGACTCAATTAATGATAGTGGCGATTAATATTTGTTTGGCGTTGTTTTTCATAAATGTCCATTTGGTAGCCAATTGGTAGTAGTTGGTTGGGGCCAGTAGCGGTAAGGGCCAGGGAAGGTCTGGGGAAGGTCCGGGGAAGGCCAAATGGGAGCGGTCGGAAGGGCATAAATAACCCGGGACGGTTGGATCCCGGGCGTGGGGTGAATGGGGCTTTGGGAGTTGGGGGCTTGGCCCCCCAAAGCTTGTGCCGTGGCTGGGCCATGGGGGCAAGTCCGTGGCCTGGGCCATGGGATTAGGCCCTGGGATCAGGCGACGGAGGTGTCTTTCTTGAAGCGGTTGTAGTTTTTGTTGACGACCTCGATGTAGCGCCTGGTTTCACGGGGCATGTTTCCGTTGGTGCCGTGTTTGTTGACGTTGCCAGGGCCCCAGTTGTAGGCGGCCAGGGCCTTGTTGAGGTTCCCGCCGTAGCTGTCGAGCATGCGCTTGAGGTAGCGGGCCCCGCCCCAGATGTTTTCCAGGGGGTTGAAGGGATCTTTCACTCCCATCTCCTTGGCCGTGCCGGGCATGAGCTGCATGAGTCCCTTGGCCCCGGCGATGGAGACGGCTTTGTTGTCAAAGTTGGACTCGGTCTTGATGACAGCCCGGATCAACGAGGGGTCCATGCCCAGGGAATCGGCCACCCGGTTGATGATGTCGTCGACGTCGGCGTTGGCGCCGCCCAGGCTGGCCGAAAGGGCGCCGGCGTCTTCGCCGGAGCCCTCCCCTCCCTTACGGGCGGATTTGGTGCCTTTGCCGCTGACCTTGGCCAATTTTTCGCCCCTTTCCAATATCTTGGACTTGGAAACGCCGTCGGCCGCGTCGTCGAGGGACTGGCCGCCCCTTATGAATTTGGTGATTTCGTCGTTTTGGGAGCTTTTGGCGGCGGTGGCGTTGGCTTGGGCGGCCCCGGCCACCAGGGACTGGGCGGCCCTTTCGGTGGCCGAAAGGACGTTGGCCAGGCCCACTTTCTGCCTAAAGGCGATAAGTTGGGAGGGCGAAAAGACCCGGCCGGTATCGATGCCGCTGACGATGGTGTGGCCGGCGGTCAGGCCCATGGTCCTTCTGGGTTTGGTGGCCCGGACGGTGGCGGCGGCGGCCGACTCGGCGGAGGCCGGGTCGGAGGCGGAGCTGGCGGTGGTCGCGGGGTTGGTCGCGGCCTCGGCGGGGAGTCGGCCGGAGGCGAGGCTCTCGGCTTGGGCGGCGGCCAGGGCCTGGGCTTGGGCCGGGGGCTTTTCCCGGCCGGCGGCAATGTCGTCGGCTAGGCTGTTTTTTAGGGCCTCGGCCTGTATCTGGGCCAGCTGGCGTTGGGTTTGCTGACTGACCGGCCCTTCCAGCACCTGGTCGAAGATCTTGTTTCGGGACTGGTTGACGGCCATCATGGCCTCGAAGACGCTGTCGCCGCCGCCGGCCAGGCCGGCGGCCGTGGGCGGGCTCATGGGCATGGGACGGCGGGCCGACTTGGGTTGGCGGATATTGGCGGAGGAAGCCGCGGGGTTGGTTTTGGCCGTGGTCAAATTGGCGACGGGCAGATTCTTATCCAGCATGGGCCTTTCCCTTTCGACTTGGCCCCAAAAATGGGCGCTTGGTTGCCTTTCGGACGTATCCTGATGGTGGGAACCCTGGGGGCCCTTGTCCCCAAAAGGGGGACCTGGGACTCCGGTGAAAAGCGTTGCAAATTCGGAGCCAAAATTTGGTCCATTTTTGCCAGCCCGGCCGACCTTTACGCCGACCGCCGGGACGGTAGGCGTTAAAAGTGGCCGAAATGTCGTCCGCGAGGCTGGCCAAAAGACCGGCGAAGAAGTCGGCGGATAAGGTCACCCAAAGGGTAGGAAACGTCCCCAAACGGTCGATAATTCCGGCTTTTCTTTGGCCCAAAGCTTGTGTGAACGGCCCACTTGGCTTATAATGCCCTATCGTTGGCTGGCCGAAAGGGCCCCGGGGAGGACCCGGGCGGCGCCGGGGGGAACCCGGGCGCGATTGCGGGCCAAAGCCCCGGGCCGTTTTGCCGGCGGATTTGCCGGCGGATTTGCCGGCCGCCGAGACTATGGAGTTACGAGTGAACGAACCCACCGACAACGTGGTAGAACTTTTTCGCCGGCGGACCCGCTCGCCGCTGCGGCCCCGCTCCAGCGATCTGATCCAAAGCGTCTTTCCGGCCTTCCGGCGCTCCATCCCCCACAGCCCCTCGCTGATTTTGGGCGAGGTCGAGCAATGGGGGCGCTCGCTGTTCGTGATCGCCCAGCAGAAGCCCAAGCCGGAAAACCTCCGCACCAAAGAAGATTTGGCCAAACTGAACCACGGCATGCTAACCGCCGAGGATCACTCCCAGATCGCCCGGTTTTTGAAAAAGGCCGTCGCCAAGTCGCGCCAAGGCGAGGCCGTCACGGCCATCACCTTCATCGACACCTACGGGGCCGACATCTCCATGGAGTCGGCCAGCCATTTCCAAGCCTTTTTCATAGCCATGCTCATCCGGGATTTTTTGACCATCCCCTTGCCCACGGTCTCGGTCATCATCGGCGAGGGCGGGAGCGGCGGGGCCCTGGCCATCCAAATGACCGACCGCCGGGGCCAATTCGACGACGCCCTTTACGCCACCGCCCCGCCGGAGAGCCTGGCCGCCATAATCTTCAGGGACCCGACCAAGGTCCGGGAAGCCCTTTTGATCTCCAAGCCCACGGCCCAGGAGTTGCGGGAGCTGGGCATCATCGACCAGGTGTTGCCCTCGCCGAAGCTGGTTAACGACGTGGAAGGTTACGCCCGTCCCCTGGCCGCCTTTCTGGAAAAGGCGGTAAAGGATCTCTCCCGCCGGAACGTCAAAAACCTCTTGCGCATCAGGCGCAACCGGGCCAAGGCCTTCGGCATATACAAGCTGGAACCCTACAAGAAAAGCGGCCGCTGGACCTCATTTTTCCGCCTGACCCCCCTGAGGCGCCGGGCCGAACCGGCCCCGGATCTGAAGACCTTCCACCTGACCAGCAACGACATCCAATCGGGCGTGGAATGGGGCGAGGAGACCGACCCGGCCACCCACCCCGAGCAATACGTCAAATGCGGCGACATGAACCTGAAAGCCGGAAGCTCGGAGCGAGGCTGCGGGGCCGTCCTTAAGGTCTCCGAGTTCATGGCCAACCACTACGTCTGCCCCAAGTGCGGGGTCAGCCGAATCATGGGGGCCATGGGCTGGATCAACTGCCTGACCGACTCCGGCAGCTTCCAAGAGATGAGCCGGGAACTATCGGCCCACCAGATCCTCCACCCAACGCTCCTGACCCCGGAATACGCCAGTTTTTTGACCAAACAGGACCAGCGCTCGCCCTTTCACGAGGCTCTGGTGACCGGGGTGGGGACCGTCTTCGGCCGCCCGGTGGCCCTGGCCGTCTGCGAGTTTTACTTCGCCGGCGGGACCATGGGCGTGGTCTTCGGGGAGAAGTTCTTCAGGCTCACCGAATTCGCCCTGGAAAAAAAGCTGCCCTTAATTAGCCTTTGCTGCTCCGGCGGCGCCAGGCTCCTGGAGGGTACCCCGGCCCTGATGCAGATGGTTAAAACCGTCAACTGCGTGACCCGGCTTAAAAGGGACGGTCTGCCTTTCATATCGGTCCTGGGCGATCCCTCCACCGGCGGGGCCATAGCCAGCTACGCCGCCCTGGGCGATATCATCCTGGCCGAGCCCAACGCCCTGGTCATCTTTACCGGCCCCAGGGTCATGGCCGCCCGGGGCTTTCCGGTTAACGAGGAAGACGTCAGGGCGGCGGCCCTCTGCCGAAGCTCCCGTCGCGTCTACGAAAACATCGATTTCTACTCCGACATCCGCGGCATCCACGAAACGGCCGAGCGCCGGGACATGAAAGCGGCCATATACAAGTACCTGGAGTACTACCGCAACTGCACGCCCATATCCAACCGCTACTGGAGCGAATGACCCCTCCCCTACGCGCCGCCTGAGGCGCGCCTGGGGCCACCACAAGCCCGCCGGCCCCTTGGGCCCCGCCTTGGGGCCTAGCGCCGCGAGGGAAAGGACGCCATAACCGGCATGGCCAAGGACCCCATCGAAGACGGAACCGAGGTAAGCGAACTTCGGGCCAAAAGAGGCCTTCTCAACCCGGCGGCCCAGGATCGGGAAAAGCTCCAGGAGGCCCACACCCGGCCCAAGCGGCTGTCCGATTTTTTGGGCCAGGCCGAGCTTAAAGAAAAACTCTCCATCTTCATAGAGGCAGCCAAAAAAAGGGGCGAGTGCCTGGATCACGCTCTCATTCACGGCCATCCCGGCCTGGGCAAGACCACCCTGGCCCAGATCCTGGCCAACGAACTGGGCGTGGCCTTCAAGGCCACCTCGGGACCGGTCATCGAGCGTCCCGGCGATCTGGCGGCCATTTTAACCAACCTTAGCCCCAACGAAGTCCTTTTCATAGACGAGATCCACCGCCTCAGCCCGACCATAGAGGAATACCTCTACCCGGCCATGGAAGACTTTAAGCTGGATCTCATGCTGGGCCAAGGGCCCGGGGCCAAGACGGTCAGGCTGGACATCACCCCCTTTACCCTGGTCGGGGCCACCACCCGGGCCGGGCTCCTGACCCCCCCGCTGCGGGACCGCTTCGGCATCCAGGCCCGCCTTGACTACTACAAGCCGGAAGAACTGGCCCTGATAGTGGACCGGGCGGCCAATCTCATGGCCATCAAAACCACCCCGGACGGGGTCACCGAAATCTCCCGCCGCAGCCGGGGCACGCCCAGGCTGGCCGGGCGGCTCCTTAGGCGGGTGCGGGACTACGCCGAGGTCAGGGGCGACGGGGTAATCGACCAAAAGACGGCCAACGAGGCCTTGACCATGCTGGGAATCGACTTTGCCGGTCTCGACGATCTGGATCGCCGGGTGCTGGAAATCATTTGCCTGCGGTTCTCCGGGGGCCCGGTGGGCCTGGAGACCATGGCCACGGCCGTGGGCGAGGAAGCCGAGACCATCTTCGAGGTCTACGAGCCCTACCTGATCCAGGAGGGCTTCATCCACCG
>JAIRNQ010000253.1 GCA_031257955.1 Deltaproteobacteria bacterium
GGCGCCTTAGGGGCCCCGGGCTGGCTTGGCGGCCCAGCCGGCGGGGAGGCCCCGGGTTGGGCGGGCGGCTGGGTAGGCTTAGGCGCCTTGGGTTCCTTGGTCGGCTTGGGCGCCTTGGCGGCCTTGGGTTCTTTGGGTTCCTTGAGGCCTTTGGGATCTTTGGGATCCGAAGGATCCGTGGGATCCTTGGCCCTTTTTTTCTTATCAAAGTAATCGGCCAAACGGCCCCGAAGCTTTAACATGCTTTTGGTATGGAGTTGGCTGATCCTGGACTCGGTGTAGCCCATGACCTGGCCGATCTCTTTCATGGTCAGCTCTTCGTGGTAGTAGAGGGTGACCACCAGCTTTTCCTTCTCGGGCAAGGAATCTATGGCCTCGACCAAGATTTGGCGGGATTCCCTCTGGCCGATGGCGGCCAGGGCGTCCACGCCGTTTTCGTCGGCCAGGATCCCGTAGACGTCGGCCGGCTCGCGGCCGGTGGATCCCTCGGAGCGAAAGCCGTCCAGATCGACCATGTTCACGGCGCTGACCTCGTCCAAGAGCTTCAGAAAAGCCGGGACGGTTATGCCCATGGCCGCGGCGGTTTCCTCGTCGCTGGGCGGGTGGCCCAGCTCCTGCTCCAGCTTCCGCAAGAGTTTCTCCAGCTCGTTGGCCTTCTTTCTGACCGTGCGGGGCACCCAGTCCAGGCTCCTAAGCTCATCGATCATCGAGCCCTTAATCCTAAACTCGGCGTAGGTCTTAAACATGATGCCCCGATCGGCCTCGAAGCGATCGATGGCGTCGATAAGGCCCAACACGCCCGCCGAAATGAGATCGTCTTTGACGATGTGCCCAGGGAGCCTGGAGGCCAAGCGATCGGCCAGATAACGAATCAAGGGCGAATACTGCTCAACGTATTGGGTCTTCTCGGCCATGGAGAGCCCCCGCCACGAGGGCTTGTCCACTCCGCCGGGACCGTAGGCCTGGGTTTCTGACATCAATCCACCGCCCGTTCCATGGAAACCAACCGGTTCAGGAAGAGAACCAATCCGCCCACCCCAAAAGCCGGCGGTTCCCGACCGATCAGGTAGCGGGCCAAGTCGGCGATCCTCAGTGACGCCTCACTGTCGGGATAGAGGATGTAAAAGGGTTGCTGCCGGCGCACCGAAGCCGGGACGGCCTCGTCGTAAGGGACGTACCCGGCCAGATCCAAGGATACTTGGCCCAGATATTGGCCGGCCACGTTACTCATAAGCTCAAAGACGGCCCGGGCGTCCTTGGGCCCGGAGACCATGTTGGGTAAGAGATAGAAACCGCTTTGGCGGTGTTTGGTGTTCAGGGCCTTAATCAAGGCGTAGGCGTCGGTGATGGAGGTTGGTTCGTTGTTTAGGATGATCAGGTGCTCCTGGGCCACCAAGTTAAAGAAAATCACGTTGGGCCCGATGCCGGCGGCCGTGTCGATTAGAAGAAAATCCAACTCGTCCTGCCATTGCTCGAACTCGGCGATCAGGCGGGCCTTCTGGGACTCGCCTATCTCGTTAAGCTCGAGGATGCCGCTGGCCGCCGGAAGGATGTTAATGCCCTTGGGGCCCTTGACGATAATCTCGGAGAGGCTCTTTTCGCCCTTGAGCCAGTCGTGGATGGTGGCCTTAGTGCGGATGCCCAACAAAACGTCGGTGTTGGCCAGGCCCAAATCGGCGTCCCACAGAAGGACCTTGCGGCCCAGCCCGGCCAGGGCGATGGCCAGTCCCAAGGTGATGTTGCTCTTGCCCACCCCGCCCTTGCCGCTGGAGACGGCGATGACCCTGACCGGCTTGCCGCTGACCGAAAGCTTGGGGGTGGTCCCTCCGGCGGCCTTGGCGCCGGGTTTTCCCGCCGGCGGCTTTTGGCCGCTGGCTTGGGCCGGCTTCTGGGCCGGGGCCGCGGCTTTGGGGGCCGGCTGGGCTTGGGCGGTCGGAGCGGCCTTGGGCGGCGCGGCTTTGGGGACCGGCTGGGCTTGGGCGGCCGGGGCGGCCTTGGGCGGCGCGGCCTTGGGGACCGGCTGGGCTTGGGCGGTCGGGGCGGCCTTGGTCGGCGCGGCTTTGGGGGCCGGCGGTGCCTTGGGTGGCGTAGATTTATCGTCTGGCGAGGATCCGCTCATGAGTCTCACTTGGGGGCCCCTTTATTCCAGGGGGCCGGATTGTGCCTAAAAAAAACCAAAAGCTAAAAATGTCCGGCTACCGTAACACAATTGACGAACTATAGCACGATTTCTGGGCCAGAACAAACTAAACGGACGGTTTTTGGCCGACCGGGTTAGGGCCGACGGCTTTTGGCCGGCCGGGTTAGGGGCCCCAAAATTCCCCCGGCCTCAGGCCGGCGGAATTATGGGGGTGAGCCAAAGGTCGAGGAGCTTGTCGGCGTTGGCCGGGATAAAATCCTCCGGGGTCCTGGGGCCCACCGAAAAGTAGCAAAGGGGCGGGCCGCTGGCGGCCAAAAATCCCATGACGTTGCCCAGGCCCATGGTTTCGTCGAGTTTGGTCAGCGTCAGGCCCAAAAGGGTCGGCCCGGCCAGGGTCCGGTGAAGGTACTCCAGATCCTCGCTTTTCAGGCCGGCCGGCAGGACCAAAAGGCGCTTGGCCCCGGCCTCCATCAGGGCGGCCCCGAGATCGTCGGCCGCCACCTTGGCGGCAAAATCCCGGGTGTTGGTGTCGATCAGGACCAGATCCGAGTCCTGGAAGATCTCGTTGGCCTCCTGGAACTCGGCCCGGTTTTGGCAAGCCTTGAGGCCCAGGCCCATGATCCGGGCGTATCGGGCCAGTTGTTCCACGGCCCCGAGCTTTAGGGTGTCCAAGGTGATGGCCGAGACCTTGCGACCCTTTTTTTGGCACCAGGCGGCCAGCCGGACCAGGGTGGTGGTCTTTCCGGCCCCGGTCGGACCGGTCAGGGCCAGGAGCCTCGGCAGCGGCGCCTCCGGGGAAAGGGCGCGCAGCCTGGGTTTAACGGTTTTCCTTAAATGCCCCATTAAATCGCCGCCCCAGGCGTCGAAGCTCTCGGCCGATTTTTCGGCGAATTCCCTGGCCCACTGGGGGGCGAGGCCGGTGGCCAGGAGCTTGCGGTAAAGGCCGACCACGTCCTGGCGGTCCCGCCACTTTTCGGTCAGGCTTTGGCGATGGGCCAAATCCCAAAAGAGGTTTTTTAATTCCCCGAACTCCTCGGAGACGTACTCCCTAAGTGATTGCAAATCCCGTTCCAAGGAAAAGGCGACTTCGGGATCGCCCCGGGCCACCGGGGCGGTCTGGACCTTGCGGTAGGCGGCGGCGCCCAGGGCCGGGGCCGTGCCCCGGGCCAACCCCGGGGCTGGGGGGGCTGAAGCCGGGCCGGCGGCCGTCCGGGGCTTTTCCTTGGGAGCGGCCGAAGGCTGGGCCGCCGGCGGGCTTGGGGCCGGCGGAGGCGACTGGACGGTCCCGTATTGGCGGGCCTTGGGCGGCCGGATGGGCTTGGCCGGGGCAACTTTCGCCGGCGTTGAC
>JAIRNQ010000263.1 GCA_031257955.1 Deltaproteobacteria bacterium
GCTCTTCCGATCTCGCTGTTGATGCGCAGGCACGAAGACAGCCTTTGGACGCTTGTTGACAACCGATCATAAATTGTCCCCAAGTTCCGGGCCGCGTTCATAGCCGTCATGTTGTGGTTGATGATAAGAGCCATTTGTATCCTCCTTGAGTATGTATGGGCATCCTTGCCCCCCTCTGGGACATCGCCCCAGCGGATTTTCTTTAGGAGCCGCGGATCCGGTTGCCGTTCGGCCTTGGCCCCGTTATTTGTAAGTTCGGGTAAATCGGTGGCCGCCCATGACGCGGTCTCCGTTTGAATATCTTATCGGACCAATAGAATAAAACTTAAGCAAATTATGTAAATAAATTAAACTTTATTTATAGTTTAAGCTTAGTCATTAGAATATTGTGGAAACAATTAATTTTATTAGCTATAAAACTATGTTTTTCTAGTTCTAAGCTCTAAAATTCTGTTATGTTTTTAGAGATAAACCTAAAGAGACCTGGCAGGACAAGCTTTCAAAGGCCTTTACGGAAAACGAGAGTATTGGGACGGCCGGTAAATTATTAAGTTGTATTTTTGCTATGTTAGGTGCGGATGGGTTGGGATGGACTGGGATGCCCTGGGATGGGCGCTAGGGGGCCAAGAGGACTTTGGTTTCGAGATGGGATAGACGCTACGGGGAAAGTATTAGGTAAGCGAGGGTTTTAATTTAGGTAGTAGATGGTGTAATTGGTAAGTTATTTAAGCTATTAATTGGAGATAAATTGGGGATAAAGCGGGGCGAAGGGCTAGACGGGACGGCCAGGGTTTTGGGCCGTCGCTTTGGGTGGCGGGTAAGGCTAGACAAGGCTTGGCCTTTGGCCCGGGTGGCGGACGGGATGGCCACGGAGAGGGACCGTTGGGACCTAGCCGAGGAGTGGGGCGGCCTGGAGCGCCACGGAGAGTGACCGTTGGGACCTAGCCGAGGAATGGGGGCGGGCGGGTCAGTCGGAGGCGATGAGACCGCAGACCTTGTCCAGGAGGGCCTGGGCCGGGTTTTCGGCCACGTGGGCGTAGCGTTCGGTGGTGCTGGTTCGTTTGTGACCCAGCAGGAACCCGATGAAGGCCAGGGAGCCGCCGTTGTTGACGGCGGCGGAGGCGAAGCCGTGGCGGAGGTCGTGGATG
The DNA here is from genome assembly GCA_031257955.1 of Deltaproteobacteria bacterium. Lineage (GTDB taxonomy): Bacteria > Desulfobacterota > Desulfarculia > Adiutricales > Adiutricaceae > JAIRNQ01. The sequence goes on from JAIRNQ010000263.1 coordinate 1,149, forward strand.
CGCCAGCGGCCGGGGAGGTTGGCCTCACGGAGGACGTGGGCCCATTGCCACTGGAGGTCGAAGAGGTGGCCGGAGGTGGACTTGCCGGGGAAGACGAAGGGGCTGGTTTTGGGCATGGCGGTAATGAGGTCCACGGCCCGCTGGGAGAGGTAGATGGTCTTGAAGCCGGTTTTGCTGTCGGTCAAGGTCAGGCGATAATTTTCCAGGTCCAGATCCGACCACTGGAGGGAGAGGATTTCGTTTTTGCGGGCCCCGGTCAGGATTAGGAGCTTTAGGGCCGTGGCCGGGATTATATTGAGTTTGTTAAGGGTCTCGAGCCTAATAATGGTGTCCCAGATCTCTTTCATTTGTTTCTGGTTTAGGAAACGGAGGATTTTGTTCTCCTGGTAGCGGGTGAGGTTTCTGGTTAGGTAGAGGCGTTTATGGACGTAGCCTTTCTTTTCGCACCAGGAAAAGAATTTTGAGAGGAGGGAGAGGACCCGGTTGGCGGTGGTCGGTCGGTCTTTAAGCTTAAGGTGTAAGTCTTCGATATCGGAAAGAAGTACTTCGTCGATTGGTTTATTGCCTAAATGGGGGCCTATATGATTTTTCCAAAAGGAAAAGTATGACTTGGCCGTTTGTTTTTTTAGATGGATATCGACGTATTCACTAAAAAAGTGCTCCAAACAAAAGTTAACGGTTCTTAAATTATGAGTGAGCTCAGATATTAGTGTCATTGTGGCGCCTCTATTGTATCACCATGGTATTGGTAGGTTTACGAATGGCGTAAACCTGGGCTGGGCAAAGGGCTGGTTTTGGTCGTGATATCGGGTGCGTTGGCTTGGTGGATAGTCTCCCAGAGGTTAACGGTAATGGATGGCGCTGGGGTTATATATGCCCGGGACGATTGGGAATTGACTAATGCGAAGTTATAAAGATCGCCATTATAAGCGGATGAATAAAAATTACGCGATAGGCAAAATAAGTAAAGGCTTATGATTTCGGGAGAACTTAATTATTACGAATTTTACGGTCTTTGGAGAGAATATTGATGACATATTTTGGTATCCCTTTATCTAAATTAAATTGGTCGATAAATATTAGTTTTAACGTTTTAATAATTTTTAGTAATTTTTAGTACGCAAAGAATAAGTCATCTTCCTATTTTATTTTTCTTAAAGATTTATCTATACTTACTTAAAATTATTATGATGTATTTAAATTTTATTGTGAATTATTAATTTATTTTTATAAGAATAAATTAATAAATGTTAGTAATGAATATACTATAAAAATAAAAAAAGATCAAGGTACAAAAATAATTTGGCTTACGTAAACGATGCCATGATTATCGTGAGAACTAGCTTGGGCAATATCTAAAAAAATTATGCAATGCATTTTTTCTGAAAATATCAGATAACCTTTAATTTTTCAAGGATAATTTTTTTTGGCTTACAACTATATTTGTTCGGTTGTCAACCAGTGTAAGGCGTTTATCGTCAGGTTTGAGGATAAACAGTGCGGCTGACGATGCCGCGGGCTTGGCCATCAGGGAAATGATGCGGGCGGACATCGCCACCATGAATCAGGGCATCAGGAACACCGCCGACGCCATCAGCATGATTCAGACCGCCGACGGCGCTTTGGGCGTCATCGACGAAAAGCTTGTCCGCATGAAGGAGTTGGCCGAGCAGGCGGCCACCGGCACCTACACCACGGCCCAGCGGGAGATCATCAACTCGGAGTACCAGGCCATGGCCGCCGAGATCGACCGTATCGCCAACGCCACCAACTTCAACGGCATCAAGCTCCTCGACGGTTCTGTCACCAACCAGCACGGCGGCCAAGGCCTGAAGATTCACTTCGGCGTCAGCAACAAATCCTCCGAGGACTATTATTTCGTCAACATCGGCGACGCCAGGGCCACCAGCTCCACCGGCCTCCGGGTCGGCGGCGACGCCAAAAACGATATATGGGGGCAAGGCGCGGCCGGCTCAGGGCCGTTGGCCGGGCCGGGTTGCTGTACCGCCGGCTACTCCACCCTGAACGAAAAGGCCGGCTTCATCGACGGCGAAACCTTCAGCTACGGCTATAACTGGGACTGGCAACAAAACGACGACGCGGCCCTGTTGTCCGGCCGTTACTTGGCCGGCCGCTATACGGTCTCTTCCTCGGAAAGCCTCCAGAATTTGATCGATAAGGTCAACCAGGGTTCCCAGAGCCGGGTTGGGGTCCAGATAGACGCCGCCGGGGCGGGGGCCATCACCAACGGTGGGACCGTGGCCGTGTGCGTCGGCGATGAGGCCTATTACTGGGGCGATGAAACGGCCGCCCTGGGTAAATCCACGACCGCCAAGAACTTGAATTTCGCCGGCACGGCCGACTTGGGGCACGCGGCTTGGACCAATCCGGCTTCATCGCCGCCATCCCCGGGCAATCCGACTCCCGTCACGTATTTGGTGACCACTGCCCAGAAAGCCCTCTTTGATCAAATAAAGGCGGGCCCGGGGGCCGGCACGACGATCGCTCCATCTTCGGATATATTATTGACCGGAACCGGGGTTGGCATCGACGCCGCCTCGGCCATTGACCAGGTTAATGAGGATATTAAAAAACAGGCCTTGCCGCGTTTTAATAACGTCGACATTGCCGACGTGGCCGCCAAAACCGTTGCCGCCGCCGTTACCGCAAACACGGTCTTGTCCGCCACCGAGTCTTTCGACAAATGGCTAGCCGACTCCAATAACGCCTATTTTGGCCAAATGAAGTCCACGCTGGGAACGAGTTACACTTTTGGCACGGGGGTATATTCGAACGACGGAACGTATTGGACGTCGGACTCGAAAGTAGCCGCCAATTTTGGTTGGTCGGAAATAAAGGTAACCTTAACCGGCGACGGCACAAGATCTTTACAGGAACTTTTTACCGACACCGGACAAACGTCTTGGGATACGGCCATGACCAACAAAGCCACCGAAGTGAAAGTGGTCAGCTCATATAACACCAGCTCGATTAATCCTTTAGGCACGGGTGACATCGCTAGCACCGGTGCCGCCCCCGACTCGGTTTCCAAGACCCCGGGGATGATTGACTCCTCGAAAAAAGCCATTCAGGTTGGCACGGCCAGTAACGCCGCGACCAAGTTCACCGCCACCTCCTTGGCCGAGGCCATCAACCAGAACGCCAACAGTCAATTTTGGGCCATGACCGCCTCCGAAAACTCCAAAGGGGAAAAGGCGGACATGGTATACATTTTCGCCAAGGAAGGTGGGAACCTCAACACCCTACTGGCTTGCGACGTCTCGGCCGGGGATACGAACTCAAGATCGGCCTTGAACTACGTCCTCTTTGAGAACGTGGAGAGAGCCGCCACCAACCAAAGCGGTACCACCTTCACCCTTGGCGGCCAGAAGTGGGGGACGATGACGCCCACCCAAACCAAGGCCAACCTGGGCAACGAGGTCTGGAACGTGACCCTAAACGGCCGCGACGTGGGCGACCAAAGGGATCTATGGATAGCCGCCGCGGGCGAGTTAACCACCCCGGGACTTACGGCCGGCATTATCAACGGCATGGATCGCTTCAGCTTCGTCGAGATCCAAAACGCCGCCAACGGCCCTTGGGCCGGGGCCGAGGTTCGCACCCAGTCATCCGCCCAGGAAGCCCTGGACGCCATGAGCGAAGCCATCAACACCAAGGACAAGATCAGGGCCGACTTGGGCGCTCTCCAAAACAGGCTCCAAAATACCATGACCAACATGACCATCCAGGCCGAGAATCTCCAGGCTGCCGAAAGCCGCATCTCCGACGTGGACGTGGCCAAGGAGATGACCGAATTTACCAGAAACAACGTGCTGGCCCAGGCGGCCACCGGCATGCTGGCCCAGGCCAACAGTCTCTCCCAGCTGGCCCTGAGTTTGCTTGGGTAAGGGACCCAAGCCATTAACCGTTAACCCTAGCGCTCTCGTCCATAACCCCCTGGCCTTCTTGAAATGGCCAGGGGGTTATTATATTATGGTTCAAGTCGCTGTTTGGATCCGACAATATATACCAATACTCCAGATAATTTTATTTCCCTGTTGGCGGTTTGCCCTGGCCAAGTGACATCTATTTAGATAATTCGACCATATTTTGCCATAAATATAGGGCTTGCCCTGATTATTTTGGGAGATTCTTCAATTTAAACTTGTTTTGTGTTAAATTTTACCGGGGCTAATCGGTAACCAAAAAACGCTTCCCTAATCCTGGCCAAGGTTGTCGGAAGGCCAAGGCGCCATGGCCAAAGCGAACCCGATTGTCGGCAAGCCGCCAATCGGGCTACCCGGCGGGCCAAACCCACCGGATAGGCTGATAGCCTTTGATTTTTGACAATAACTGCCAAAATAATTAAACAAAAACCATTTGAGAGACTTTAAGAAAATGCGTCCGGGACGGATACTGCCAGTCACCATGCTGGTTATCTTCGTTTTGGGCCTGAGCCTGTTGATCTGGAACTTCGCCGCCCCGGAATCGCTGGCCAGGACCTACGGCCGTTTATTGGGTAAGCCCTTGGAAATACAAGGTCTGGAGATGGATTACGGTCGCCAGACGGTGACCTTGCGGTCGGGTGGGGATTTTGAAGTTAACCCGGCGGTGCCCATCAAGTTCACCAAACTTTCTTCCAACCGTTGGCGCAATTACGACTTAAGGCTTTACTCGCCTGATTTTGACCTCCAGGGTGTTACCGCCAAATCGACTTCCCTTTCTGAGCTCCTGGGCGACGATTACTTTATTGACCCCAGGGAATTTACGGTCGAGGTCCTGGACGGCTCGGAGACCAAAGCCAGCTTTAAGCTTAAGGCGGCCTTTGTTTCGGCCGATTGGGCTTTGATGGGCGACACGGCCATTGAGGCGGATAAGAAAATCGTGTACTATCGTAAGGCTCTGGAGCTCGATCCCGACTCGGAGGTCCTTTTTCAAAAGCTTTCCGACGTCCTTCTGGCCGCTAAACAAACGGTGGCCTTATCCGAACTGCTGGAGGCCAAGTTGGCCAAGGACCCCACCGGGCCCGAGGCCGACAATCTTTTAAACCGGCTCCTGCCCCTCTATCGGGAACAAGGCGACAAGGCCAAAGAAATCTCCGTGTTGGAAAGGCTTTTGCCCTTGGCCGAATCCGCCGGCCTGCCCCTGGAAGGCCTCCGGACTAGCCTCGCGGCTTTGTACCGGGAAGAGAGTCCCCTCAAGGCGGCCGAAATTTACGAGAGCCTAATTCCCGAGTCCGAGCCCGAACACCAACTGGCCTACTTGAACGCCTTGATCGGCATCTATCGCCAAGAAAGCGTGGAGTCGCTGGAGATTGCCGCCTGGGAAAGGCTGCTGGACTTGGTTGGCCCCCAGGAAAAGTCGGCGGTCTGGACCGAACTCTTGAGCCTCAAGGAAAAGACCAACGACGATCAGGGACTGAAAGAAGCCTGGACGGGCTTGGCCGATTCCCTTCCCGACGGCCCGGAGAAAGCCAACGCCCATAAACAGCTCGCCTATCTTTGGTACGTCGATGGGGAGCTGGTAAAAGCCCAAGAGGCTTACGAACGGGCCTTGGCCCTCGACCAAACCGATTCCTCGCTCATACTGAACTTGGCCCGCTTGGCTTTGGCCAATAAAGACAGGAAAAATTACTTTAAATTCCTCAACATGGCCTGGGAGCTTGAAAAAGATCCCACTTTAACCAAGGAACTGGCCCACGCCTATGCCCAGGACGGACTAAACGCGAAAGCCGCCGAACTCTGGTTGTTCTTGGCCGAGCGACCCGGCGATGACCCGGCGACCAAGAAGATACAAACAGAGGCCAAGGCCTATTTATTAGATACCTTAAGACCTAGAAAAGGAAGATTTTCTGCGGAGTTCGAAAAAAGACTTTATCAGTTTTCAGACAATAAAATAGAATTTTATAATTTAGGCGTAGCCCATTTTAAGGCTAAACACTGGGATATAGCCCTAAAAGCCTTTCAAAAAGCTCAAGAATTAGATACTAAAAACGAGTTAGCCAACGATATTAAAGGTTACCTTATGGCCCTTTACAAGGAAAAAGGGCAAATTAAGGAGATGTTGGATCAGGCCATGCTTCTGTATAAGGGCGATCCCAAGTTCAAAGAAAGCCGGGATCTGGTGGTGGCCCACCTTCAGATTGACAAAAATTGGAAGACCTTGGCCGAGGCGGCCGGATTCTGGACCAGCTGGCACCCGGACGATCCCGACAACTGGCGCTTCCTGGCTCTGGGCCAAAGAAACTCGGGCCAAGAACCCCTGGCGGCCAAGAGCCTCTTAAAGGTGGCCGAACTGGAACCCACCAAAGCCAACGGCTGGTTCACGGCCGCCGAGGCCCTGAACAAGACCGGAGACAAAGAATCGGCCCGACGGGCCTATGAAAAGGTTTTGGAGCTGGAGCCCAAAAACGCCAAGGCCGAATCGGCCCTTTTGAAACTGTCCCTGGACGCCCTTCCAAGCGGGGGAAAAAAGAAGTAAACCGGTAACCGCGATCGACAGCTTAAGGCTTTGGCCCCTGGCCAAAGCCTCTGGCTTGGGCCTTTGGCCGGCTCGGTTACCCATTAAGTTACCCGCTTAGTTACCTACTAAGTTACTCATTTGGCTAACACTATTATTTAATTTAGCTCCCTTAGGGTCGCATGGATACTTTCTTAGATCTCATACAGCGCGGCGGCTGGGTCATGTACCCAATTCTTTTGTGCAGTTTAGCCGCCGTGGCCATTATTTTGGACCGAATTTGGAGCCTCAGGCGGGGCAAAGTCATTCCAGGAAGCTTGGTTAGCTCCGTTAACGAGCTTTTGCTTAGACGCCAATATAACGATGTGGTCTTTCTGTGCCAGGAGGGGCAAAATTCCGCGGCCAGGCTAATCAAACAGGGCTTAAAGATGATTGGCCAATCCCGGCTGGTTTTCAAAGACGCCATGGAGGAGTCTGGTCGCCGGGAATCGCTTTACCTGTCGTCCCACTTGGAGTTATTGGGCGTAATCGCCTCCATATCCCCATTGTTGGGCCTCTTGGGTACCGTTTCCGGTATGATTAACGCTTTCGGGGCCGTGGCCCAGGCCGGACTGGGTAACCCCGGCCTCTTGGCCGGGGGTATCGGCCAAGCCCTTCTCACCACCGCCGCCGGGCTGGTGGTGGCCATCCCGACCATGGTTATACACCGGGTGCTGGCCGGACGGGTGGAGACCTTAACGTCGGATTTGGAAGATTTGGGATCCGATCTCCTGGAGGCCCTGGCCGCCCCAGAGATACCGGTCCAAAGCTCCCGACAGGTTGCCAAATCGTGAATTTTTCCGGCAAGAATTCAGGCCGGGCCCGTTATTCCCCGGTGGCCAACATGACCCCTTTGGTCGACGTGGTCCTGCAGCTGGTGATATTTTTCATGGTCACGGCCCAGTTCGCCGTCTTGCCCGGCCTTAAACTCCTTTTGCCCGAAACCGTCTCCGGATCCTTGGTCCAGACGGCCGAGCGGCTGGAAATCGACATTACCTCGGATAACGACGTGTTCTTTGAGGGACAACCCACGACCATCGAAAGGATCGGCGATCTGCTCGATCAAACCGGCGCCGACGGGCGGGAAGTGGTAGTGTTAATCTCCGCCGATCAAGAGGCCAACTATTCCTCGGTCTTTCGGGTCATCGAGGCCTTGAGGCTAAAGAATTTTAACCGCGTGGTCATGGGGGCCACCTTGCCGGTCCAGCCCGATCCGGGCCTGGGGACCGACGCGCTTTAACTCGGCGGCCAATAGTGCCGCCTGCCGGTCCAGGCCAATCCGGGCCCGGTAACCGACGCGCTTTAACTCGGCGGCCAAAGGGTCGCCCAACCGGGCCCGTCTGGGTCCCAGGGAGGTGTTTCATGGGAGCGTTCTGGTCCAAGGACACCCTGGATGCTTACACTCCCCCGGCCAACAAAGTCATGGCCGGGGCGGCCCCGGAAACGCCATCGTTTTACGCGATGATGAGGGATAAGATTCCCTGGTTCCTCTCTTGCCTCACCATAGTTGCCGTGATCGGCTACATTTTTATTTCCGACGCCGGGCTGGTTAAGAGCAGCGGGCTTTTGGAAAAGAAAGCCCAACTGGAGGCGGAAAACCTTAGGCTGGAGGAACAAAATCGACAGCTGGCGGCCAGACTCGAAAGGATCATGAGTGACCGCGGCTATCTTGAGGATGAAGCTAGGAACAAATTGGGTTTGGTTAAGCCTAATGAGATCATCTACCGGTTGGCTGAGGAACCGGAACTCACTGACGAGGAGTTAAAAACTCAGCTTGAATAGTTTCCATTGTGGATAATATCCACTGTTTTCGTTGTTTTTTGTTTTTTAGAGTTTCAAGGAGTTTTTCTGGATGTATTCTACCAGTGACTTTCGGAAAGGGTTGAAAGTTAAATTTAAAGGCGACCCTTATATCATTATTGACTTTCAACACGTCAAACCAGGTAAAGGTGGGGCATTCGTTCGGACCAAACTAAAGAACATGGTGACCAGTAGAGTGTTGGATGAGACTTTTAGATCCGGGGAGAAGCTGGAACAGCCGGATCTCGAAGAAAAAGACGTTCAGTATCTTTATTACGATGCCAAAGACGGTTTTGTCTTCATGGATAAAGGTACTTATGAGCAGCTGCATCTAACCGAAGATCAAGTTGGCGACAATAAGAATTTCCTCCTTGAAAACATGGACCTTTACATCAGCCTATATCAAGGCAAACCCATAAGCATTGATTTTCCCACCACCGTCAACCTGGTCGTGGTCCAGAGCGACCCCGGGGTTAAGGGCGACACGGCCACCGGGGCCACCAAACCGGCCACCCTATCCACTGGCCTGGTCGTCCAGGTCCCCCTGTTCATCAACGAGGGTGATGTCTTAAAGATCGACACCAGAACCGGGGAATACATCGAGCGAGCCAAGTAACCGCCTATCCCCGACCCCAGGGTCCCGGATGCCCCTGGGTCCCGCTTGGCTTGGAGACTCGCTTGGTTCGGAATCCCTCATGGCCCGAAAGTTCGCTTGGCCAGGGGTATACCGGGCCAAGCGCCAAAGATGGGCGAAGGAAGAGGGGAGTCCGGAGAAAGCCGCAAGGCCAAGCCGTCCCGCCGGCCCGCCCAAATTTATCTTACGGGGATAAAATTTCGACAGTTTAGAGCATTTTAGTATCGGTCCGGTTAGCGCGGCCAGTATTTCTCTTGTGAGGATAACCGCTTAACGCCCAAAAACGATGTTTTATAGTTCCAGCTCGGTGAGTAATATGTCGGTTCCCAGACTGATGTTGCGAACTATATATATCACCGTGCTAATAATTTGTAAATTTTAAATAGTTGTTAATGTTTTTCCAATATAATAATATTCTAAACCATAACTTAGAACTTATTATTTGTTTCTAAAAAATGGAGTTATAGTGGATAATATACTTAAATTACATTCCCCAGGCGGCGAATATAAAATAAATTTACCAAATATATATGTAGATCATATTCAGAAAGTTATCGCCGCCACTAAAGAGCCGTACGAGAAAGAACTGCTTCTAGATATGGCCCCTAGGCTAAAGCCAGGGGATCTGTTTCTAGATATTGGCGGTAATATAGGAAATCATAGCCTTTTTATAGCATCGTTAAAGTGTAATGTTTTTTATTTTGAGCCGACTATAAAACTTATAAATATGTGCGCCTGTGAAGGTGCTTTGTCAG
>JAIRNQ010000285.1 GCA_031257955.1 Deltaproteobacteria bacterium
CCGCGCCGGCCGAACCCGAGACCGCCCCACCGGCAGCTCCCGCCGAGCCTGAGCCAGCCGCGCCGGCCGAACCCGAGACCGCCCAACCGGCAGCCAAGGCCGCACCCCCCGCTCCCGACAAATCCAGCGTTGGCGTACCCGACGCCCCACCCTCAGCCGTAACCGTGGAACCCGAGGCCAGAGCGGAATTGCCTTCTCCCCCGCCCGTAGCCGGACCGCCAACCCTTGACCCCAAGCCGTCCCCGGATCGCGCTACCCGCAATCCCATTCCCGAGGAACTCCCCATCGCCACCCCGACCTTATCCTCAGGCCCAGGCCCTCTTCTGAGCGTCTGACCCATGAAGGTTTTTGAAAAGGCCGCCCCGAAGGGCGGCTTTTTTTTGGTGGGTAGACAATGTGCCGATCCGCGGAGGGGCTATTTTTTCACCTATTCCGCTCTCCCATCGAGCTAGCCCTTCAAACGGCGAGAGCTTCAGCTAAGCGTAGTGGGGGAAAAGATTGTGGTGGGTATTTTTTGGCGGGTTTTTGTGGGGCACCTTTAGTCCCGGTCGACGGCTAACCCAGCCAAGTCCCCACGCCGGGTTGTGGTTTTTCTTCTCTATTCGCCATAAATGAAGGGATACTTCTTTGGGCATGTTTAACTACATATCTTACGGCAAGCAGTGACACGAGGCCAATCATCAGATTTGGCTTCCCTCTGCCAGTACCCCCTCATCAGCGGCCAAAAGTTGCGGCCAATCCTCAGATTTGGCTTCCCTCCGCCAGGGCCCCCTCATCGGGGTTCAAAGCTTGAGGCGCGTCCTTGAGTTGGTGCCGGTCTTTAGCGGCGCCATTATTATCGTCCATAGACCTTGGCAAAATGAGATTGGCGACAATCGCGATGGAACCGCCGGCGGCTACCGGGGAATGAAGAAAATCGGCTAACAGATGCGGCAGTTTAACGGTAAAGTCCGGCTGAAACGCCGCTCCAATTCCTACCCCCAGAGAAATGGACACTATAACGATTGAGCGCCTGGTTAAGGTATCGGTAAAAATAAGCCGCATACCGGTGGTGGTGATAATCCCGAACAGCAGAATCAAAGCGCCGCCGAGAACGGGATCGGGAATGATGTTAAAGATAACGCCAACTATCGGAAAAACTCCCATAACAATCAGCAACAGCGCAATACATTTACCAACATGGCGGCTGGCGTTGCCCGTCAATTGAATAACGCCATTGTTCTGGGCGAAGATGGCCATGGGCAAGGAGTTGAAGCAGCCGGAAAGAAATGAAGCAAAGCCATCACACAAAATACCACCTTTAATTCTTTTTATAAATTCCGGACCGGAAGTAGGTTGCTTAGAAAGCATTGATGTAGCTGAAAGATCTCCAGTAGCTTCTACTGTAGTCACGATATATAGTAAAGCCACAGAAATAAAGCCACCAAAGCTGAATTGAAACCCATATTTGAAAGGCACGGGCACGGAAAAAAAGTTGATGTCCTTTGGCATGGGGTTAAGCATGCCCCAAATTAAAGCCAATATCGCGCCGACGACGAAGCCAACAATCATGGCGCTCATCCGTATAGCCGGGCTTTTGGAACAATTGCAGATGACAATGCCTAAAAGCACTACCGCGCCCAGGGATAAATTTTTAACGCTAGCGAAGTTTTCGGTGCCAAAGGAGGCATAGCCGCCAACGACGTTGACCATAGCCACGTTCAACAGAGCGATACCTACCAGGGTCACCGTAATGCCGCAGACTAACGGGGTAAAGACTTTCGCCAAAACAGTGGTCATGCGGGAAAGCGCTATCTGAATGAAAGAACCAACGACGGTGGCCCCAGTCATCATGGCGACAAGAGTTTCGGGCCGCATTGTCGGGTCAGCGTTCACGGCCGCCGCGCACATGGTAATAAATGCGGTGGTGAAGAGAAAGTTGGTCGCCTGGATGCTTAAAAGGCCAGAGCCAACGGGGCCGAACCTTGAGGTCTGGAAGAAAGTTCCGATACCGGAAACAAAAAAGGCTATATTTACTAGGTAGATGGTAATATCGATGGGCATGTTTAAAGCCCGGCAAATGATCAGGGGCGGAGTGCCGATACTGACAACCATACTCATTAAATGCTGAATGGCAGTGAGGAGGGTTATGGCCAAAGGCGGTTTATCCTCTAAACCATAAATAATGCCCAATTCTTGCTGGGCTTTCGGGTGTATTTCGCTCATTGTTCTTCTCCTGACTGATGGTTTAAGATTTAGCCACCTCTAAAATCACGAGGGTGATACTTCCGAAACGGAACGTCCAAACGTTTCGGCAGTTTAGTAAAGTTAAGGACACCACTTCGTTAATAAAGAGTGGCTAAAAATTAGATAAAAGAAGTATCAAAGCAAAGTATAGACATTTCTTTTTTAATACTTCTTGTATTCTAAGCGAATATTTGGTCGTTAGATAGATATATTCATCCTTTTTTGATGAACTTATATAATAAGACTCTATCTAGAACAAAAAAAGGCTACAAAAAGCATCTAACGAAAAAATAATTTTTTCGCTTCTGATGCTTCTTGTAGCCTAAAACGGTGTTATGGTCGTTCGGTCGAGACGTTCATCCCATATTGATGAACTTATACAAGAAACTGTATTTCTTTTACTAATAACTCCGTTATAATAAGTTATGAGTTAATTTTAAAATCAAAACATAACAATTATATGTCTTAGACTGATATAAACCTCAATAATTGACACTATGACTAGCGAATTTCAGATGATTTTCAAGTAAAATTATGACTTCGCTACCTTAAGGGGTTTTACGCTTTGAACTACCCGAAAATGTCAATTTTTCCAAACGTCAGTAAAAAAAATACACTAGCTAGCTAGGTATTTACTGTATTTTATATTGTCAAAAAAAAAATGTCAAACAAAAAAAATGGTCATTGGCCTGGAATTACCATACCCATTCTTACCCAGAGCAGTTCGGATGTTACCACTTAACGGTTGCCAGTTGCCGTGAAGGTTTTCGCGCTTTTCGCCAAGAAACCGGGACGGACGGCTCATCCCAGATCTGGTAACTTTACTGGCTTACGCCCAGCCCCAGCGTCCCCGGTCGCCCTTGACGGGTTTGGCCTATTTAGCCTTCCGGCCCAGCCTGAGGCCTAACCCGTCTCCTGGTTGGCTTCCCTGGAACCGGACCGACCGGCCCGGCCGGCCGTTCCGACCGAAAAAGAGCCCCAACTGGCCTTCTCTCTGTCTTTTCCAAAAATCCGGCCACGCCCTAGGCCCACAACTATCGCGCAATCTGGGCGCCATCCCTGATCCTGGTTCCCCAGAAGCCCCCTGGCTTGGGGACGGTGAAAGTACCTCCGGCTTTGCGCCTCCCCTGGTCGAAACTTGGCCCGCGGCCACCACCGAGCCGTTGGTCGCCCTAAGCGACTTCAAACCATTTCCCAGGAGGCCCATAAACGGGCCCACAGGCCCCGCCAGCGCGTCTTAGGCTTTTCCGGCTACAATTCCACCTGGAAACGAAAAACATGCCTGTACGACGACCTGGGACCGATTTGCCACCTTGCCCATTCCAGGCGTCCAGGGCCCCATCCCCCTTCGACCCGTATCCACCTCCGGCCGACACAGAAACGCTACATCTGCCCAAGGTTTGGCCGGCTTTACCAACCGATTCTTAACCCCTACGCCGCCTTGACGTCGGAACCCGGCCCAACGAATCTTTCTTCAAGGCGCATATAATCCGATCTTTAACCAAGGATTGGCATGAACGTTATTGCCTAACCCATGATCCGAGGAACCGTCCAGTAAGCCAAGTTTGGCCAGAGCCAAAAAAAAGCTTCAACTAGGTTGTATATAAGCATAAAACGAAATTAACTCTCTTGATTTTCATAATTTAGACACAAAATCGTTAGCCGTTGTTTAACCTTGATGCCATGATTGGGGATTATACCGATCATGTTTTGATAATCGCTAGCCAGAATTGGGAAAAACCGGCCTTCGCTTCTCTTGGGCTTGTCGCCGAAGTGAGTCGTTTTCCTTTGGACGCGATAAAGGACATGCCGGCTCACGCGTTAGCGGCGATAACCCCAGCCAGGCCCTTACGCTGGTGGCGCCTTAAGTGGTTCGACGGCGCCAATGTTCTCGGCGGGCAAGCCTACCAAGCCCTTACGCCGGTGGCGCTATAAATGGTTCGACGGCGCCAATGATCTCGGCGGCCAAGCCTACCATGCCCTTACGCCGGTGGCTTCCGCCGGTGGCGCTATAAATGGTTCGACGGTGCCAATGTTCTCGGCGGGCAAGCCTACCAAGCCCTTACGCCGGTGGCTTCCGCCGGTAGGGCCATTTTATGGTGTGTTTTTTCTTTGCCGACCCGGTGACGGAGAATGCCGTGAACCGGTGGATTGGATTGGGCCGCCTGGCGGTTATTTGTAGCTGCGCAAGGCTTTTCCGTCCTTGAAATACGTAAGGGTAGGTTCGCCCCCGTCCGGGGCCGAAAGGGCCACCGTGGCCTTGCCTTTCTCGTTGGCCAGGGCCAAGCCCTCGCCGTTCTTGTCTCTCCACAGGGCCACCCGATCCTTGCCCTGGGGGTCGCGCATGATTAGGGTGGGCTCGCCGGTCTGACTGAGGGCCACCACCGCCCTCTCGCGTCCCTTTTGGTCGGCCAGGGTAAACGAGGGGAGGCCTTTGGCCGTGAGGGCCACCTGGACCTTGGAGGCCCCGTCGGCGTCCCTTAGCCATATGTGGGGTTCCCCGCTTTCGCCCAAGCCCATTTCCAGTCGGTATTCGCCCTGGTTGTCGAGCATGAAAAGCCTGGGCTTGGATCTGACCAAAGTCAAAAGCAGCCTGGTCCGGCCGGTGTCGTCGGTGAGCCTTAGCTCCCCGGTGGAAAGTAACCCGGGATCTTCGGCCCGGGCCAGGGGGGCGGCCGACAGGAACCAAAAAAGGGCTGCCCCCAAAAACCCCGACAGTCCCGATATAACGATAGTTTTGGTTTGACCCGCGAGCATGGCAATCACCCCTTGCGAAAAATTCTCCCTTGGCGCCGCTACCCAAACCGACCCGCGAAAACGGGGACTGGGAGACCGACGCCAAATAACCGTCTTTTGGTTTAGGACAAATATACAAAGGGGTGCCCTCCCAAGTCAACCGAAGGTCGCTTTGGGGCCGGCTGGCCCGTGGCCGGCCTGGGGGTGGGTCCGTGGCACCCTCCCAAGTCAACCGAAGCTCGCGATGGTGGTCAGCGGGCCCGTGGCCGGCCTGGGGGTGGGTCCGTGGCACC
>JAIRNQ010000308.1 GCA_031257955.1 Deltaproteobacteria bacterium
CCTCAACCTCTTCGTCGGTGAGGGTACCGGCCTCTTGCTGGGCCGTTATGGCTGCCCTTTGCTCCTCGAAGACGACTTCGCTTTCGGGCGTGGGCGAGGGGTAAGTCATGGCCGCCCAAATCAATATGGAGATGGCCAGAATGACCGTCCCGGCCTTTTTTATGTACTGCCAGGTGCGCTCCCAGGTGTGGATGATCACGCCAGAAAGGGTCGGGTAGCGATAAGGCGGAAGTTCCATGACGAAGGGCGTGGCCGCCCCGCGGATCAGGGTCGAGCGCAGGAGCCTGGCCACCAGAAGGGCGAAGACCCAGCCGGAAAGCGATATGGAAAACATGACCAGCGGCCGGTGCGCCTCAAAAAATATGTTAACCAGGAGGAGAAAGACCGGAATCTTGGCCCCGCAAACCATAAACGGCGCGGTCAGGATGGTGGCCAGCCTTTCTTTTGGCGATCTTAGCGTTCGCGTGGCCATGACCCCGGGAACGGCGCAGCCGCCGGCAATTCCGCCGGAGATGATAAAGGGCATGATGGAGGCGCCGTGGAGGCCAAAGAACCTAAAGACGCGGTCCATGATATAAGCGGCCCTGGCCGTGTACCCTGAATCTTCCAATACTGAAATGAAGAGGAACATGATCATGATCAAGGGGACGAAGCCCAAAACCCCTCCAACGCCGGCGATAATGCCGTCGACCAACAGCGACTTTAGCGGGCCGTCGGACATGTTGTCGCCCAAAACCCCGCCGAGCCAGTCAAAGAAACCGGCCACCCAATCATTGGGTATGGCCCCGACCTCGATGGTCACGTAATACATCAGGTACAGTATGCCGATGAGAAGCAGCGGGCCCAAAACCTTTTGGGTGACGATGGCGTCGACTTTATCGGAGAAAGCCACGCGTTCGTCTTGGGAGGTCTCTTCGGAAGTTTGGAGGACGCCGTTTTTTAGGATCGAGTGGATCCAGCCGTAACGATAGTCGGCGATGACGGCCTCGGGGTATGTTTTGAGGGTCGTTTTCATGTGGGCGGCCAAGGCGTCGCACTTGGCTTGCAGTTTGGCCGAAAGCTCTGGGTTAGCCTCTTTGGCCCGGCCGATGATCTCCTCGTCGCGTTCCAGGAACTTCATGGCCAGCCAGCGGGCCGGGTAGCTGCCGGTCAGAAGATTGGCCGCCTCGATTTGGGGAGTCATTTCTTTCAAGGCCAGATCCACGTCGGGCCCGTAGGATATCTCCAGGGGTTTGACCTTTCCGCCGGTTGTCTTGGCCAGCTCCACCGCAGCCCTTAGGGCGTCGTCCAGGCCTTGGCCCTTCCTGGCCACCATAGGAACGCACTTGAGGCCGGTCAGTTCGGCCAGGCGCTCGACATTTATGTTGAGGCCGTTGGCTTTGGCCTCGTCCATCATGTTTAGGGCCAGCACCAAAGGCATGCCCAGCTCCAGAAGCTGAACTGACAGATAGAGGTTACGCTCCAGAACCCCGGAGTTGATAACGTCGATGACGGCACCCGGAGGAGGGGTTTCCTCGGCCAGAACCCTTCTGGCCACGACCTCTTCCAGGGAGTAAGCGGTAAGGGAGTAAGTCCCGGGGAGGTCGACCAGGGTGACCTCAATGCCGTCCAAGTGAGCTACGCCTTCCTTCTTCTCAACCGTTATGCCCGGATAGTTTCCCACGTGCTGACGGGCCCCGGTGTATCTGTTAAAGGCCGTGGTTTTGCCGGAGTTGGGATTACCGGCGATGGCAATCCTGTTAGAATCCTTTTGCATATTTGTCCCTACACTTCTGGCTGTAATAATGACGGATGGTTCTCTGGCATCCAAAACAAATTTGTATTCGGCCCGGCGTTCCTTTACCCGCCGGCCAATAATACTTTCGGGTTATCGGGTTCCAAACTATGTTCTGATTTTTCTCTGCCGAACAAGGCCCATTAGGTACCGGAGGCCTGAACTCCAATGTAATCGGCCTCGTTGTTGCGAAGGGTTAAGGTAAAGCCCAAGAGCCTCAAAGCCACGGGATCTTGGAGGGGCGCCCGCCCCATGCACTGGACTTGGATTCCCGGAACCAAACCCATGTCCCTAATGCGCCGTCCCATTTCCCCATCGGCGGTAATGTTTTTAATGATGGCCTTCTGCCCTTTCTTAAGGCGACGCAAGGTCGTGATGTTAGCTTCTGACATTAGCGTTCTCCGAAACTGCGTTAATACTTAAAAGCAAAGCCTTTGAATAGGCCCAGTGAAAAATAAACCCACGGTTAAATGGGTTCAAGTAAAACCAGCCCTAAGCCAGCCGAGCCAAAAGTACCGACTGGCGTCATTCGGTCACAAATAATCGCCAAATCGTCAATACGACAAGCTTAAACGGGCCAAGGGCGGAGCTTTCGGGCACCCCTCCCCCAACCGCTTAGGTGGATGGTGGGTCGGGTCGGCCAAGCCGCCCGGCGCGCCAAGGGATCATTCCGCCAAGGGATCGCGACGCTTTTCCCCTTTCTTGTGCCCGCCGGCACCGCAGCCGCAGCCGCAGGACGGCTTAAAGGCGATTCGGTAAATGGCCAGGCCAAGGGCGGCCAGGACGATGACACCCACGATTATGTATTGGGCCATAAAATGCCTCCGCTGGTAAGGGGCGGCTCTAAGCCGTCCCAGAGTATAATCGAGAAGCTCGTTAGGACCCAGCTACCCCGACGAGGGAATAATAAGCTTTATAACTCAAGCTAATATTCGTTATTGCTTTTATTGAGAATCAATAAATATAAGTAGGCAACGGACATGTTCTCAATATCGCCGTTAAACCTGTGGAAACTCTATCCCGTGGCCCCATTGGGCCCGGGTCTAATTTCACCCTTACTTTCTCGTGCGATAAGAGTCTCACTTATCGTTACTGAGAATAATTCGCAATATACCACAAATCAAACCCATGTCAAGATAATTTTTCATGCGGGCCGATCAAGCCTTGATCCGACTAAGAATATCCAGTCAATTAATGGTAATGTATTTTCCTTGAGCTTGACCGGACAGCCCAGGATAGTATGTCTCAAAATCGTTACAAAAACTCCGATAACAATTCGTTATCTTTAGTAATTCTACGGCAGTTTCGTCAATATGTCTCACCCGCTCTTTTCCCGCGCCCGATAACGTCCCAATTACTCTCGACACGTTGGTCTAAAAATATGCTTATAGATAAAACTTTATTGCCCTTTTATGTATTTTTTATTTAAGGTACTCTTAATCAGGAGCAAAAACCTATGTTCTCGACAAAATAATATACGTAATTATATTATTATAGTCAATTACTTATTCCTTACAAATATTTTTTGAATTTTATGGTCTATAAATTTTAAGAATCCTAAAAAATTTATTTATTAACAATAACTAAGCTATCCATATTATTTATACCAGCTAAAAATAACTTAATACTTTGTTTTTATTATTATCATATGTATTTCGGATAATCAACTAGCCAGATACTCTATCCCGTCATATCCATCATTTTGTTTAAGTTGGGGTTCAACTGGCCAAGCCGCTGGCCGACGGTTTGCCGCGAGCCAAAAAAAACCGGCGAGGTGTTGGTGACCCCGCCGCTCCTGTCAGCC
>JAIRNQ010000361.1 GCA_031257955.1 Deltaproteobacteria bacterium
CGATTTTGGGCCCCTCGCGGGTCGGCCAAAGGGTGGTACCGGGGGGTAGCCCAGGGCGTTCCCGTCTGGAGTGCCCCACAATCGGTCCAGAATCGCCGTAGAGGGGCCCGAACCGGCTCAAGGCCATTTATCCTACCCCCTTGGCCACAAAAACGCCGCCTGGACGGTTTTGGGCCGCCCACGGCCCGCCTGGGCCAAAGGGGCACCGGGGGGAAGCTCGCTGGAGGAACCATGGGAGCGGAAGAGGACGGGAAAGGGACACCCCAGGTAGTACCCCAAAGGGAAGCCCAAGGGACACCCCAAAGGGAACCCCAAGGGGAAGCCCAAGGGGCATCCCAAAGGGAACCCCGGGAGGCCCCCCAAAGAGAATCGTTGAGGGGCCAGATGGGGAACTATCTGGGCGATTATTTGTCCCACTTGCGGGTGGGACGGGGTTATGGGCCCAATACCGTCGGCGGTTACCGGAACGACCTGAAGGGTTTTTTGGCCTACCTTGAGGGCCGGGGCCTCGGGGATCCGGAAAGCGTCACGGCCGGGGAGGTCGAGGGTTTTTTGACCGGGCTGGCCGAGGAAGGGCTAAAGCCGGTCTCCAGGGCCAGGAAGCTTTCGGCGGTCAAGGGTTTTTTTGCCTATTTGCGGGACGAGGGGCTGGTTTCCAAAAACCCGGCCTACCAGATCAAGGGCCCCAAGCTGGACAAGCCCCTCCCCAAGCCCTTGGGCCGGGAGCAGATGGAGACCTTGATAGGGGCCCCCAATTTGGCCACCAGCGAGGGGCTTTTGAACCGGGCCATGATCGAAGTCGTCTACGCCGGAGGCCTTCGGGTGACCGAGATGTGCCAGTTGACTTTGGGCCAGCTGCGCTTGGCCGACGGGTTTTTGCGGGTCACCGGCAAAGGGGCCAAGGAACGGCTGGTCCCCCTGGGGGAGACGGCGGCCATGTGGCTGGGTCGCTACCTGAAAGAGGTCCGGCCCCTCTTCGCCGGGGCCAAGTCCGAGCGCCGGGAGGTCTTTCTTAACCCCAAGGGGGCGCCCATCACCCGGAACCATTTTTACCGCCTGATTAGCCGCCTGGCCCGTGAAGCCGGTCTCCCCGAGGCCTCGCCGCACACCCTGCGGCACTCCTTTGCCACCCACCTCCTGGAGGGAGGGGCCGACCTGCGGGCCGTTCAGACCATGCTGGGACACGCCAGCCTGGCCACGACCGAGCGCTACCTGAAAGTCGAAGACGGCCGCCTCCAGCAAGTCCACCGCCGCTACCACCCCCGCTCGGAAAAGTGAGCGGGTCCCCCGTCCCCGCTCGGAAAAGTGAGCGGGCCCCCCATTCGCCCAGAGGCCGGGCGACCGAAGGAATCTAGAGTGAGCCAAAGCAAACAATCCGACCAATTCGGTCAGGCTAACCCTCCGGACGGGGCGGCCTTGCCGGACCGGGACTCTCCACCTGACCGCCCGGGCGGGCAAGTGGAGAGGCGGAAGATTATTAGGGCCAAGACGCTCATTACCACCCACGTCAACCCGGACTTCGACGCCGTGGCCTCGATGGTGGCGGCCACCAAACTCTACCCCGGGGCGGTCATGCTCTTCCCCGGCGGCCAGGGCCGAAACCTTCGGAGTTTTTTCATCCAATCGTTAATTTACCTCTTTGACGTGGCCCGGCCGAGGGAACTGGACTACGGATCCGTCGAGCGCCTGGTGGTGGTCGATACCCGCCAGCGGGACCGGCTGGGGGCGGCCGCGCCCTGTTTGGAAAACCCCGGACTCGACATCCACCTCTACGACCACCACCCCGACGGGCCCAACGATTTGTCCGGATCCTTCGAGCTGGTCGACGGCGTCGGGGCCAACGCCACCCTCATGACCGAGCTATTGGCCGAGAAAAAAATCAGCCTCAGTCCCCAGGAAGCCACCATGCTGGCCCTGGGCCTTTACGAGGACACGGGGGGACTGACCTTCGGTTCGACCACCCCCCGGGATCTCCTGGCCGGGGCCACGCTCCTCTCCTGGGGGGCGGATCTTTCGGTGGTGGCCGACTTTACCTCCCGGGAGCTGACCCCGGAACAGCTCTCTCTCCTAAACGAACTGATACTCTCGGCCGAGTCCCGGGAGGCCCGGGGCCGCAACCTGGTCATCGCCATGGCCAGGCGGGAAGAGCACGTCGAAGAGATAGCCGTTCTGGCCCACAAGATGATGGACATCCTTGGGGCGGATCTATTGTTTCTGCTGGTGGAAATGGAAAACATGGTCCAGTTGGTGGCCCGGTCCCGGCTGCGGGAAGTGGACGTGGGCGAGATCGCCCTGGCCCTGGGCGGGGGCGGGCACGCCTCGGCGGCGGCCGCCGCCATCCGGGGTAAGGGCTTGGCCGAGGTGAAGGAGGAGCTGGAAGAGTGCTTGGCCGAGGTCCTGGGACGCATGTACAGCGCCGCCAACGTCATGGTCCGTCCGCCCATCTGCATAGGCGAGGAGAGAAAAGTCAGCGAGGCCATGGACATGATGGTCCGCTACAGCTTAAACGTCTTGCTGGCCACGGACTCGGCCGGGAAGGTCAGCGGCATAATTACCGACCACATCGCCGGCAAAGCCATCTACCACGGCCTGGTCGGCTACCGGGTAAAAGAGGTCATGGTCACCGAGTTCCAGACGGCCGCCCCGGAGACCACCTTTGGCGAGATTAACCGGGTCATCGTCGGCCAGGGCCAGAGGATCCTCCCGGTCATCGACCCTTCCGGAAAAGCCTTGGGGGTCATTACCCGGACGGATCTGTTAAGGCTCATGTCCCGGGAAGTGGCCGGCGGGACCGAGGAAGCCCGCCGCCACGGCGGGGGTCTGCCCTACGAACGCAACCTTCTGGGGATCATGGAGGACCGGCTCCCGGCCAAGATCATGGCCCTGGTCAGGGGCCTAAGCGATCTGGCCAAAGATTTGGGGCTTTCGGCCTATTTGGTCGGGGGCACGGTCCGGGACATGATCATGCTAAAGCCGGTGGGGGATTTGGACGTCTCGGTCGCCGGGGACATGTCCAGACTCCTGGAGGTCATACCCACAAAAATGGCCGTCAAAAAAATTAAACGCCATCCCCGGTTCCAAACGGCCACGGTGATTTTTGAGGACGGCTGGCGACTGGATCTCTCCAGCGCCCGGGTGGAGTACTACGAGCGGCCCGGGGCCCTGCCGGTGGTCAGCCAAGCCTCGATACAGCTGGACTTGCAGAGGCGCGACTTTACCATCAACGCCCTGGCCATAGGCTTAAACGACGACGACTTTGGCCGCCTCTTCGATTTTTATCGGGGCTTTCAGGACATAAAAGAGGGCTTGGTCCGGGTACTCCATAGCCTTTCCATCATCGAGGACCCCACCCGGGCCTTCCGGGCGGTGAGGTTCGCCACCCGCC
This sequence comes from Deltaproteobacteria bacterium, assembly GCA_031257955.1. Lineage (GTDB taxonomy): Bacteria > Desulfobacterota > Desulfarculia > Adiutricales > Adiutricaceae > JAIRNQ01. The sequence continues at coordinate 3,386 of JAIRNQ010000361.1, forward strand.
TGGGTTTCAAGATTAGCAAAATGACCCAGGGCCTCATCGAAAACGCCGTGAGGGGCGGCTTCGTCCAAAACACCCACCCCAGGAGGCTCCTGACCGAGCTTAGGTATATATTCGAAGAAAACGAGACCTTCAAGGCGGTGGAGATGGCCGACAACCTGGGCCTTCTGGCCTCCATCCACCCGGAGATGAAGCTGACCCCCACCACCAAGGCCTTGATCCGCCAAGTCGACCGGGTCAGGGACTGGTTCCGGCTGACCTTTGGCCAAGACGGGACGCCCTTTTGGCTGGTCTACTTGCTGGCCGTCTCCGAGGCCCTTTCCCAGGAGGATCTGGAACGCCTTAGCCACAACCTGGACGCCAACCGCAAGGAGGCCAAAACCCTTATCGCCGAGCGTCCGAGGGTCCTGAGGGTCCTCTCCCGCAACCGCCGCCGGGGCCCCATCCCCGAGCTTAAGCCCAGCGAGATCGACGCCCTCCTCTCACCCCTTTCCTGGCCGGCCATCCTCTTCCTCATGGCCAAGGCCAGCGGCGAGGTCCTCGACCGGGCCGGGGCGGCCTACCTGGCCGTTTACCGCCGGGTCTCCCCCATGTGCGACGGGAGCGACCTTCTGGCCCTGGGCCTCCGGCCCGGCCCCTCCCTGCAAAAGGCCCTCTCGGCCCTGCGCTTGGCCCGCCTGGACGGCGAAGTGACCAGCCTCGAGGACGAGAAAGCCTTCGCCCGCCTAAACTTCCTGCCCCCTCGGGCCCCCTCGGGCCCGGATGATCCCGCCGCCGAGTCGGATCCCGAAGCCAACGCCGGGGCCGGCGTCTGACCCCCGGGGCCAGGGACCCCGGCCCTAACCCGAGGGCCTGAGCTCGGTAAAAAAACAAAATCTGAATATTATTTGACTGAATCGGGGAAAGGGACTATATTAGGAGACTTTGGGAGCCCGTTTAGTCGGGGGCCCAGTCTCCGGGCTCCAAAACGGCGCCTTTGTCAAAACGGCGTCATTTTTAGGGCCCCGTTATGCCCTAACCGCCGGGACGGAGTCCCGGCCGGTCCGTCAATGTTTTTCTTTTCGCGGATTTTGTCCGGCCGGCCAAGCCATTTGGGGTTTGGGTCGGTGTCGATGGTCGTGTAAGATGAGGTGCCTTAATTTTAACGGCGGCCCGGCCGCGATGCCCCTTAGCGTCCTGGAAAGGGTGGCCGCCGAAACGCTCGACTGGGGTGGAACCGGAATGTCCGTCATGGAGATCAGCCATCGCTCCAAAGAGGTGGCGGCCATGTGCTCCGAGACCCAAGAATTGATAAAGTCCCTTCTGGGACTGGGCGAGGAGTGGGAGGTTCTCTTCTGTCAAGGCGGGGCCAGTCTCCAGTTCGCCATGTTGCCCTTAAACTTTGCCGGCCCCGGGGGCGTTTGCGACTACGTCGATACCGGCGTCTGGTCGACCAAGGCCTTCCAGGAAGCCCAGATCTGCGGGGCCGCCCCGCACATGGCCGCCTCCAGCGAAAGCGACGACTTCACCCACATACCGGACAAGTTCGATTTTTCCCCGAAGCCCAAATACGTCTACCTGTGTACCAACAATACCGTCCGCGGCACCCGCTGGGCCACCTTCCCCCAAGACGCCCCCGGGCCCCTGGTGGGCGATTTCTCCTCGGAGTTTATGGCCCGCAAGCACGATCTTTCCAAGTTCGGCCTGGCCTTCGCCGGGGCCCAAAAGAACGTGGGACCGGCCGGGCTGACCATCGTCCTCATTCGCAAGGCCTTCGCCGAGACGGCCCGTAAGGGCCTGCCGAGGATGCTGGACTACCGGGTCTACCTGGAACACGGGAGCATGTACAACACGCCCCCGGTTCAGGCCATCTACGTCTCCAATTTGATCTTCAAGTGGCTGCGGGACGAAATCGGGGGCCTGGCCAAAATGGAAGAGCTTAACGAGGCCAAAGCCAAGCTCCTCTACGGCTACATCGACCAGACCGGCGGTTTCTACCGGGGAACGGCCCAGGTGGGCAGCCGCTCGCCCATGAACGTCACCTTCAGGCTGGCCAAGGGGGAGCTGGAGAAGCCCTTCCTGGAAGAGGCCAAGAAAGAAGGCTTGTCCGGCCTGGGCGGCCACCGCAGCGTGGGCGGGGTCAGGGCCTCCCTTTACAACGCCCTGGACATCCAAGCCGTCGAAACGTTAATCTCCTACATGTCCGCCTTCATGGCCAAAAACGGCTGAGCCGTTTTTGGCCGTTCCCCCGGGCCAATCGGGTCCCGGGTGAGGGTTTGGAGGCCAGGCGCCGTGGCGCGAAAAATTCTCATTTCCGACAAATTAGAGTCCATTTGCCCCGATATCCTTACCCGCCGGGGCTTTGAAGTGGACCAAAAGAGCTCTCTTAGCCCGGTCGAATTGGCCGCGGCCATCGGCGACTACGCCGGGCTTATCGTCCGCTCGGCCACCAGAGTTACGGCCGAGGTCTTGGAGAAAGGCGCGGCCGGGGAGCTTAAGATCGTCGGCCGGGCCGGGGCCGGCCTAGACAACGTCGACGCCCAAGCCGCCCAGCGGCTGGGGATTAAGGTGGTTAACACCCCGGGCCTTAACGCCAACGCCGTGGCCGAGCTGACGGTGGCCCTTATGATAACCCTCGCCCGGAACCTCTGGCCGGCCATGGAATCGATGAAATCCGGCCGCTGGGAAAAGAAGGGCCTGGCCGGACGCGAGATTGCCGGAAAAACCTTGGGCCTTCTGGGCTTGGGGGCGGTGGGTAAGCTGGTGGCGGCCAAGGGTCGGGCCCTGGGCCTTAAGGTTTTGGCCCACGATCCGATAATAACCAAAGAGGCCATCGAGGCGGCCGGGGCCGGGAGCGTCACCTTTCAGGATCTCTTCCAAAGCGCCGACTATCTCTCGCTCCACCTGCCCAAAACGCCGGAAACGGAAAACATAGTTAACTCCGAGACCCTTTCGCTCATGAAACCCAGCGCCTTCCTCATAAATTGCGCCCGCGGGGGCCTGGTCGACGAGGCCGCCCTTTACGAAGCCCTCAGCCAAAAGCGCTTGGCCGGGGCGGCCACCGACGTCTTCGCCAAGGAACCGCCGGATCCCGCGCCCCTCATGGCCCTGCCCAATTTCGTGGCCATCCCCCACTTGGGGGCCTCCACCGAGGAGGCCCAGTTGGCCGTGGCCGAGAAAGTGGCCCACCTGATTGCCGATTTCCTCTCCGATAACCCTTCGGCCTCCCCAACTTCCCCGGCCGGCCCGTCCCCCTCGGCCGGCCCGTCCCCCTCGGCCGGCCCGGCCGAACCCGGCGGCCGGGCGGTCTGAACCGGTGGCGGCGTTCTGGGCCATCTGCCTGGCCGCCCTGACCTTGGCGATCCCGCCCGACGCGGGGCCGCCCCGTCCCATATTCGACGGGACGCCCAGCCCGACCTTCGTTAGCCCCGATCGAATAACCCCCCCAAAATATCCCAGCCTCCACGGACGCCGCTCGGAGGTCTACGACCGGGCCGTTTCTTTCATTCGCGAGGAGCGCTACGCCGAAGCCCTGGCCCTGATCCGCAAGCAGCCCCGGGAGATCCGCGAATGGCCGGGGGTCTGGGCCCTGGAAGCCGGGCTTGTCTCCAGTTCCGATCCCAGCCGGGCCTTGGAAATCTACTACAAAATCATCAACCAAAAAATTCGGGATCGCCACTGGGCCCGGGCCCTGGCCGGTTACCGCCTGATCCTGGAACGCCTCTCGGCCCAGGGCGACTACGGGGCCCGGGCCAAGCTCATCCGGGCTTTGGGCTTGGAGTGGCGAAACGACGAGGCCCGGGCCATCGTCGAGGCCACTCTGGCCGAGCCGGGCGTCCCGGAAGAGATCCGCACCGAACTACAATCTTTTGGGGCGGTTTTGGCCTTGCGGGTGGGGGACTTTCAGGCGGCCGACGCCTTTTGGCGGGACCGGACCGATCTAAGTTCGCTCCGCTGGCTATCGACCCTAAGGCTCAGGGAAGGCAAGTTCTCCGAGGCGGCCGCCGCCCGGACCCAGGTGGCCGCCGCCCTAAAAGGCCAACGCCGCCGCCGGGAACAGGCCCGGGCCCTGGACATCATGGTTAAGGGCGGCTTAAGCTCGCTGGCCGAGGATCTGTTGGCCAAAAACCCGGATCTGCGCTCGGCCGTCCCGGACTGGAACTACCGCCTGGGGCTGGTGAGCCTCATCGACGGGAAGCCCGACAAGGCCCTGGCCTACTTTACGGCCGAGAGCCAACGCAAAGGGGCCAAC